>JASLBT010000458.1 GCA_030146445.1 Segetibacter sp.
AAGAGGAGGAAGTTAATGACGAAGAACTCCTGAAGTACGTTAACGGAGATCTTCCTGAAAAAGATAAACAGCGGATTGAAAGTAAAATTGCCTCATCGGAGTTTTTCAATGATGCAGTAGAGGGATTGCAAGAGTTCAACAACAAAAAAGACCTGGACGCTTATGTTCACCAATTGAACAAAGACCTCCATAACCACCTGACTGCCCGAAAGGTAAAAAAACACCAGGGGCCGATGAAAGATTTTCCTTATACCTGGATCACGATCATCATGGTACTATCTATTTGCATATTGGGCTACTTCGTTATCCACATGTACAAAAACTACAAAGCGCCTCTCCGCGCCAATCCTCAAAGGCAAACGACCACCAGCGCAGCAGATCGTAGCACTTATTTGCTGCCCGTTAAAACGATTACTGAGGGAGCCTGAAGTATCATCCTTCAACGAACAAAAATACCAAAGAATTAAAAAAGGAGGCTGCTTCATCATGAAAGCAGCCTCCTTCAGTTGTAGATGAGGGAATTTTAATCTTTCACAAACTTACGTACTGCTGTTTGGCAGCCATTACCGCAGCTTGCTTTTATAAAGTAATTCCCCGAAGGAAGGTTCGCTACGCTAAGCTTCAGGTTATTATCGCCGGAGACCAGTTGAGTAGCTTTCTTCACAAGCACTTTACCAGCCAGATCAGTTACAACCAGATCGGCTTTCAGGTTCGAAGGTGAAGATATTACCAGGTTCAGGGATTGTTTAACGGGATTGGGATAGATGCTCGCCAGGTTAACAGTCAACGTTTTCGCTCCTTTGATCGTAACAATGTTGCTCAGTGTAGACCTCCCATCTTTATCAACCTGTCTTAGGCGATAATAATTGGCTGCTGAAAGTGGTTTTACATCACTGAAACTGTATTGGATGGATGTACTGCTGTTTCCGTTGAGAGCCTTGGATGGCACAAATCCAATTGGAGTGAACGAGGATCCATCAATCGAACGCTGAAGTTCAAAACCGGTGTTATTGATCTCCGACAAGGTTGTCCAGCTCAGCTTATTTAATGAACCTACTTTTTCACCCTTCAGGTTACTGAGCGTAACCGGAAGCGCTACGCCGGACAGCCTGATTGAGAAGCTGCCTTCGGTGCCCGCCACATCAAAGCCATAAACACGAATGTAGTAGCTTTCGCCTGCAACAAGGTTTGTTAAAGTGAGTGTTTCCGTTTCGCCTTCAACTGTTGCGTCAGCACAACCGATGTTGGTTAGTGTGTCACAAGTGCCGGAGTAAGCTACGACCACCGGGTCGAGGCCCAACAGTGGCGAAACAGTGATGGTACCGGCACCCGACTGTACAGCCGTTATTTTGTACCACACGTCGTCGTTGGCATTTCCCTCGTAGGTTGCGCACACTACAGCCGGGATGCTCTGGGTGGCGCTTATTGTTGACCCATTAACCGGTGCAGTGCCCGAAATGGTAATGGCATTGGCGCACTCATCATTTACCGGAGCCGGCGGTTCAGCGGCGGTTGTAAACGATGATACTGTATTACACCCTACTGCCTCCCCACCTTGATTTACGGGCACGACACGCCAATAGAACGTGGTGCTATAGGGTAATGGGCTCAAAGCTACTGCCGTGTCCATAGCATTCCCGGCAAATTCGGGGGGGTTGGTAGCTGAAAGATACACGTTATAGGAAGTTGCACCGGGTACCGACTGCCACACCAGAATGCCTTCCCGTGCCGGGGTAGCAGTGTCCGCGTCAGCCGGGAACAACGTGGAGGTACAAGGCGGTGGTGGTGGCGGATCGAGCGCGCAGATGGAGTAGCACCTGTTCGCAGTTTGCACAGAAGAAGCTTCACGCCACATACGGATAAACACAACTGTGCCTGCGGGCTCCATCACAAGAATCTGTGGATATATAGCATTTTCACATTCTGACCCGATCAGGGTAAAAGTACTGCCTGCACATGCTGCTGGGTTTGAGGAAGTATAAACCGCCATATCCCAGAAACTTGACACCTGGGCACCGCTGCCGCTGTCGCTTACGACGATACTAAGCTTTCCACTCGCGGGTACTGTCGCCCTATACCAGAAGTCGAGGGTCGAAGCCGAGAAATCCGCGCAGGTTAAAGCTGGTAGCGTTACCCCCGACGAAGCACTTGTGCTGTTGGTATACGCTGGGGGATTGATACAGGCAGACACGGCACCCGAACAAGTTAAATCAGTGCCTACGGTCAGCTGGGTAGCGTCGCAGGGCTCATCTGATTGTGCAAACAATCTGCCGCTAAAAAACAATAAGAGAAACAAAGCTTTGTGTAAAATTGAATACCTCATAGATAATTATTTGGTTATTGATCTAAACGTTTAATCACTCTTGTACTCGGAAAAGCCAAAACCTTCATCTCCTTTCTGCAGGTGAAGGGCCATCACCTTATTGCCGATGAAATATAATAGCGAAACATGAGGCCTGTTGAAAGGATATCACAACCCTAAAATAGGTACAAGGCAGTTCTTCGGCGTACTTATAATAAGGGGGGTTAAGCGATAGAATATATCGTCTAATATAATGATATTTTAATAAAATTATAAATTACCGGCTAATATTCACCAATTGTTTATTGCCTGACAAAACCCCTCGAAATACCTGCGCAATTAGCCGGGCAGCTTATTGAAAGTAAATAGCTTCCGCGGGACAACGATCTGAGATCCAACTGTATTACGTTGTCGCCCTTATTAACTTGTTGCGATTTTTTAAGAAGCGTTTTTCCGGTTGCGTCGGTGACGATGATCTTCATTATATCATGTGTCGCAGCATTGATGACAACGTTTAGTGTAGCCGATGCCGGGTTCGGGTACATGGAAGTTATAAAAGGTTGCCATGACTGGTTAAGGGCGATCTTTATTACGTTTGAAAACAGGCTTCCGCCGTCCCTATCGATTTGTCTCAACCGGTAGTAAGCTGCCCCTCGCCCTGGACTTAGATCAGTTAGTTCGTACATGATCGTGCTGACGCTCCGGCCACCGGCAGCTTTCGAAGCAACAAAACCTATAATGGCGAAGTTGACCCCATCGATAGAACGTTCAACTTCGAACCCACTGCTATTGGCTTCAGAAAACGTCGACCATTGCAACAAAACAGTACTGCCCACCCGTTCTCCCGAAAGCGGAGTCATCCTCACCGGCAATGCTGTTGCACTGCCATGGAGGTAAAAGGCCGAGAAACTCTGCACCGGAAAGTCTGCATAGTAGTCATTCCCCAGCCTGCCACTACCAGATTGCAAGTATAAAGAGTCAAACACAGGTGCCGCGCCTCCCGTGCTGCAATTTGCTGCCGATCTGCTCATGTTAATTGCGGGGCTTCCCGACACCGAAGGGTCAGCGAGCTGAAGAGCAGCCAGGTCGTCACTGGTATAATAAAAGCGAAGGGTCACCGGCGTGGGAACAACCGCCGTGGAGGCGTTAACAACAAAGTTGCGGTCGAGATATTTTATCCCACCCGCAGATGTTCTCACGTTCCCGCGGTTGACAAACAACGCAGGGGCCGTAATTTTCCCGAGGCTGTTGCCGCCCGCATTGATCGACATTACCAGGTTGCCTGTGGTGTCAAGAATCGGTACAAAGTAGCCGGTATTATTGCTGGCAGTATCTATAATGGTAGATGCAAGAACCAGGCAGTTGTTGACTGCTCCGGGCGAGATGCCGCGTGGGACAAAGCCAGTTACAATAGTTACCTTATAATCCTCCGCTTCGCCATACGCATATGAATTGCAGGGATCAACTGGCTGTACTTCATTATAGATGTTTCTAACCCGCATCCGGTGTTCGCCCGGGTCCGCGGTTGGCGGTACGTATATACTAAAATAGGTTCCGGAGGTACTGCTGGTTACATCCTGGTTATTTAACAGTCTTTCTGACTTCTCAAAGAAGCCATTGTTGTTGTAGTCAATCCAAATGGTGATCCGATTACTGCTGGCGCCCGTTCTGGCAAACCCTACATACGCGTTGCCAGCACCGAGAGTTACGTTCGATAAATTGTAGTAATCATTGTAACTGCTGTTTGGCGGCGCCGGGGAATTCTCCAACTGGCTGGCGCCCTCTCCTTTCAGTCTGAATACCGCAAGCGAATCCCCCACGGCTACGCCCCTTCCGTGGAGTGGGGTGCAGGTTACAACGGGTGCTGCAGTGGTGAAAGAGTCTATCCGGCAGGCTGTCGCTATAAAGTTATTCCGCGGTCTTACAGTCCAGTAATATTTTGTGTTGTAAAGCAATAATGATACTGTGTCGGTGGTGTTCGGGGTGTTTTTGTATAAGGTCGTCGGCGGGTAACTCGTACCCACGTAATGATCATACGAAGTGGCGCCGTGAACCGCCGTCCATTCGAACACAACCGGGGTATTTACCGGAACTCCAGTCGCGTTTGAGACCGGTGAGATATAGGTGTCCACGCACGGTGGCGGCTCGGCAGTACGGAACATCGACGCTGAACTCTGGCAACCGGTGGCAGGACCACCGCCGCTTCGGGGCACCACATACCAGTAATAGACAGCTCCCGGGCGCAAATCAGAAAGCGTGGTTACTGTACCGGAATTACCTTGTAGGGTCGCTTTATGCATATACGTCCTCCCGGTATCCTCGCTTACCATGACATCGTAAGCGGTTGCATTCGCAGCAGGGTTCCATGAGATGGATGTAAATGATGCATCAACAGTACTCCCGTTTAATGGCGCCAAATTACTCGTGCAAAAGGGAACGACTGGATTTGGAACCACCTGGATGCAATAATTTCCATATGCACCGGCTGACCCGTCGATCATCAGGTAATACGTTACTGCGGCCGTGAGGTTGGGTGTTGTAAGGATTACCTCCCGGGTCGCGGTAAGATTAAAGGAAAGCGAGGAGGGTACCTCTGTAAACATCGGGGCCGTGCATGAACCGGAAAGACTGAATATGCCCAACCAACCATCGAGAAAGCCCGAATCGACTTCTGCAGGTCGCGACATGACGATCGTTGCCGGACCTGTGCTGGATGGGGTAAACGTATACCATACCGTGTTGTTTGGTGTGCTTCTCGAAAATACCGGGTCATTTACCGCTGTTGCGCAGTTTGTGCTTCCGCAATGCGGAGCGGCGTTGACGTTAAGCGGCAATGGACTGCAATAGTTGTCGTTAACGGGTGCACCGGCAGGTGTCACTAATACCGGAGTCGAAAAGACGTGTTCCCCCGAACAGGTTGTTTTCCGACGGTAGTACTGTTGAGCACTAACGGACGTTATCGTGTAAAATGGCATGCCGGTAGCCGGTAGGTCAGTCCAGTTCTGGCCGTTTGATGATGACTGCCATTGAAAGCTAAGGTCCGCGGCCGTAGACCCCCCTGTAACATCAAGCACCACCGGTAAACCGACACAAGTAACGGGATTGTTGTTAATCGTAGTTCCGCCCACAGGAGAACCGGAACAAGCGGTTAATGGCACAAAGGTATAAACCTGGCCGGTCGCAGGCTTGGTGCTGATTGTCGTGGTCTCAATTGAGAGACTTGCAGCAGGAAGGGTGCCGGAACTCTTCAGCGACAAGAAATTGCCAGGCCCGGTTCCAACTGTACCAATACCTATCGAAGCAGAGCCATTAACAACTGCCGCCGGCTCTTGCCTGTAAAGAAAGGAAATCTGGTTGCTACCCTCATACAGTTTGACCTGGAACGAAATGGCAGGCCCCGAATTAGTGGTGCTCCATTGCCAATTTAACCACTCCATGGTAAAAACCCTGGCCCCGGGAGATCCAGTGGTAATATACCGGGCCGCTGAAGTCGCCGTTGCCCCATTAAGATCATCCCACAAAGGAGCCAACAGTGGACGCCTGGTTGACAAGGTTCCCGAAAGACTGTTGATCGGCGTTGACGTGGCAAGTATATTGAAGGACAGGAAACCATTTGAACTTGCAACCACCTCGTTGTAATTAACTCCATCAAAATTGAAAGTAAACCCTATTGGAATGGGTACCGATGTTTTATTGTGACCGAGGAAATCTGCAGCGGAGATACTGGTCGAAACAGGAATCGCACCTGTCAGCATCGTATAAACTTCCTGGGAAGTTGAAAAGCCATATTTAAGATATTGGGCGTGAATACAATTGAAAAACATGCTCAACGTCACAAAAACATACAATTTTTTCATAGAAATAAATTCCTCATTAAGTTACGGATATCAGTAGAGAATGCCCAAAATGAATGGGGCTAAGATCACCCCGGTTTCAGATCCGGTTTTCGGCGCCGCCTTCACGGTTACACCCCCAATTTTTTGTCGTTTGGCGTCGGGAGGTGTTAGCCGTGCGCACCTAACCTGCCTGCCAGGTCACGCGAAGGCCAGGTATTCTTCACATCCTCAAAAGTCTGGCTCGTTGTTGCATGACGCGGACAAGCTTTCCTTTAATCACAGCCGGACCGTCAGCTAACCGGAAGTTGCGTTTTTTGTTGTGGAAGGTGTTGCGGGTAAAAAAGCCATGATGATGATGACCACGGAGAAAAATACCACTGCATAAATTCCTGCCCGTTTTTCGGGACACTCTCCCATTTGACACTGTGTAATCACGAGGATATTTTTGAACGACCACGCCAGGTTGATTGCTGCTATAAACACGTTTGCCCGTTTCGCTCCAATCTGTGGTAACGCAAATAGCACGATCGAAATAGTTGCAAAGAATATATGAAGGTAACCGGGTTTTCCAAATCCCGTGGGAGCTGTATTCACCCCCGTAATGGAGGCCTGGATAGATTGGATAAACACCCAATCCAAAAAGCAGGAGGCAATCAGGCATATAGCTGCGACAATGCCCACGTAATTCGAATAACGCATAGCGGAGATTTCAGTTCGGCAAATGTAAACCTGCTGGGCCAAGCCAGTTCAGAAATCGCAGCTAGGTTTTTGCTACGTCTTCATTCACTGTTTTTTCGCGGAACAAACTGCTGAACTTTGGACTCTCGGTACGTACCCACTTATCCCAAAAAGTAAAGTACAGGCCGAAATTGTATTTATACTGCTTATGGTGCAGGGAATGATGTGTTGCACCGATCAGCCACTTCCCAACTGGGTGTTTCTCAAATTTAGCAGGATAAACCTCTACTTCGAGATGGTTGATGATGCTGCTGAAAGTCATCACTGTAAGTTGAATGAGCAGCACGTAATAGTGCATCGGCAAAAACATGATTGTTAAGGGCAGTATGATGGCCTGCAAAAGACCTTCTAACGGATGGAAGGAGAAGGCGGTCCACGGACTCGTAGTTTTACTGTCGTGGTGAACTTTATGGATCAGCCGGAACACTGCCGGCTTATGCATCCACCGATGAAGCCAATAGTAATAAGTTTCATGAATCAGCATAGACGCAACCAGGCTAACCGGCAAGTACCATAATCCATATTGACCGGCATCGGTGTAAACGCGGGTCAGGCCGCGTTGCCAAAGTACAACGGTCAGAGCACCGGCAAGAGCAAACAATAGGGAGGTAATAACTGACCACCGGACCTCCCTCAGTAGTTGCGATCGAGGCACTTCCTTCGACGACAACCTACGTTGTTTCCACTTTTCGGGAAACCACACAAAAAAAGCAAAATGAAATAACCCGGCAATTAGCACAAACCGTCCCATGATTACGGCGAACATAGCTACGGTTAGCAGCAGAAAGAAAAACGGGTTGGAGAAATCGGGAATTTCGGGCATTGGTAAATTTACCGGTTAAAAAAGATATCCGGAACAGACGCACCTGATATAATGCACCCCGGACCTGCTCGAATAACATATTTTAGCAGCTATAGTTCTTTCGTTCAAACAAAATCTTCGCCTTAGCAGCAGAATTGACACGGGTATTTCAAAAAACGAGGCTTCGGTATTAGCTGCGCGCCTAATCTTTGGTCACCAACCCTATCTTTGGCATCAGCATGTAGTTGAATAAATAGCGATAAATTGATTGCCACCACATTGATTCATATTACAAGTACATTGCCCTATATGGAAGAAAGTAAGATCCTGATTGTGGAAGATGAGAAAAAAATAGCAGACACACTGAACTTCGGATTGTCTGAAAATGGTTACAACACCGAGGTTGCATACGACGGCAATCTCGGCTATCAACTTGTTAAGGCCAACTCTTTTAACCTCATTGTTCTCGACATCAATATTCCAGGGATGAATGGCTATGAACTCTGCAGGCTCATCAGGGCAGAAAACAGGGAAATGCCAATCATTATGCTCACGGCAATGACGTCGATCAACGATAAAATTGAAGGCTACGACGCCGGCGCCGACGACTACATCATCAAGCCGTTTGAGTTTAAGGAACTGCTCATGAAAATAAGGGTGCTCTTAAGACGAACAATGAACCACCGGGTTCCCCCAAGTACCGTCTTAAAAGCAGCGGATCTCGAGATAAATATCGACAGTAAAGAAGTAAAAAGAGGCGAGACCACCATAACTCTTACAGCAAAAGAGTTCCAACTCCTTGAATACCTGCTCCGGAACAAGAACAAAGTACTTTCACGGTCGGAGATTGCCATAAATGTTTGGGACATTGACTTCGATACAAACACCAACGTGATCGACGTCTATATCAACTACGTGCGAAACAAAGTCGACAAGCCTTTTAGCCAAAAACTTATTCATACACAGGTTGGGATGGGATACATATTAAAAGATAACTAACCCGGCATCCTGGTGCTGCTCAGTCTGCTGGTAATGTTTATCCCTGCCATGGTTTGCGGCTCAGTATGCTCTTCTCCTACACTTCAAACACCCGCTATACCAGTGTAAATTGAACAACCGGGCAATTACCGTCGGATGGCTTGTCAGCCAGTCAGAAGTTTTTCCACACGAGCTCATCCAAGGTATAAGGTCGGGTACAGTTTCGTCTCCTACCCTAATCGAGAACTGCCGCATCACGACATCAGATTACAGGGACGCCATAAAGTCCGCCTGTTCATTGTAGTTACAGGATAGCTTTTCTACAGCAAAGAAGATTTTTTCGACTACAAAGCAACCTATTTCCATGTTATTTGCTCCGTGAACGGATAAGATAAAGAAAACAGAGCCATGCCTTTGAGTTTCAATAAATTAGAATGGTATTAGAAAATTGCTTTACACGTGCTAAAAAAGGAAGATGGTAATATCAAAGAACAACTTGCTAATTATTAATCAATAGATTGCGTGCCTAAGTATTTACATGTAACAACCAACTTGCTAAGCTTTGCCATTAACAGATAAAAAGATACTACTGATCTCTCCCCAATCATGGGGAAAAATGTTCATTACGAAGCATCACTACGCTGTTGAGCTTAGCAAACTTGGCAATAAAGTCTATTTTTTAAACCCCCCGGAAGGTGAAAAGTGGTCGTGGAAAAAGCCTGCTCAGAGAATCAAAATAACGCGTAACGATACGTACCCAAATCTTTTCCTTGTTCAACACCAACTCTTCTTCCCTTATATTTTAAAGTATCATGCAAGGTGGTTATACGATCTGTTGGTAAAAAGACACCTCGCCCAGTTGGAAAGCGTAATTGGTGAAAAGCTCGACATCGTATGGTCTTTTGATCATTCAAATATCTCCCCGCTTGAGCATTTCCGCAATTCGTACAAAATATTTCACCCTGTCGACGACTCCGTTCACCCGCATTCATTCAAGGCAGTTAAAAGTGCCGACATCCTGTTTACCGTCACTAAAGAGATCCTTAAAAAATACAACAACTATAAACTTCCGAAACACCTCATAAACCATGGCGTAGCAGAAGTTTTCCTCGACGACTCTAACGCGACGAAAGATGCCTCGGGGATTGTTCATGTTGGGCTCTCGGGTAATTGGCTTCGTCCTGATCTTGACCACCCCTGTATCATCCGCATCATCCGGGAAAATCCAGGAGTGGTATTCAACTTTTTTGGTTCTTACAACATTGGTGACACTAACCTCGGCGGCGGACATGGTGCGCATAATCACTTTATCGAGGCTCTCCAGGATTCGAAAAATGTTATCCTACATGGCCCGCTTACGTATAACCTGCTCGCAGGATGGCTCCACAACATGGATTTATTCCTGATCTGTTACGACGTCGTAAAGGACCAGAGTAACGGCACCAACTACCATAAGATAATGGAATACCTGAGCACGGGCAAGGTCATCGTCTCAAATAACATCTCATCTTACAGCAACAGTCCCGACCTCATCCAAATGGTTGCCGAGAGAAATTCCAATGACAATTTACCTGCCTTATTCAAAAAGGTGGTTTCGAATATTTGTTTTTACAATAGTGCCGAGTTGGTAGAAAAAAGAAAAGCAATTGCAAGGAACAATACTTACCTGATGCAAATTAAACGGATCGAGAGTATTGTTTACCCGGCCGCTAAGGTTGAATTCGTTGCTTCCGGAAATCCGCTTGCCCCAAATGCCGTGGCTTGCTAAGCCGGCAAAAGGCGACTTTTACCCTTACCTGTTTCATCTTTTTACAACGCCGTAGATGCCTCCCCGGGTACAGCCTTGCGTTTTCGAATTCCAAAAACGTCCGCGATTAATTCAAAGGAGCGCAGCCGGTCTTCCTCGTTGTCGGTCATTGTTGCAGCCATAATTTCATCAACATCGAGCTCCCGGGCAAGTGCTGTTAGTTGTTCCTTCACCTGTTCCGGCGTCCCTGAAACCACCCTGCCACTGTTGTACCTTATCCGCTGCAATTCCTCGGGCGTAAATTGGTAATCGCGAATAGACTCATAAGTACCAGGCTTTTCAAAGTTGCCCTTTTCGAACTGTAACAGCCGGTAATCCATCAGCTTTCGCATTTGTAGCGCTTTTTCCTCCGTATCCGCGCATAAAACTGAAATCGCCAGCAGTTCCTGCGGTGAAGGAGTTTCCGCAGACGGCCTGAAGTTTCTACGGTAATCCTCAACGATCTCCCGGCTGGCAAATCCATTGATAAATCGGGCAATAGCGAGGCCGGCACCAAATTGGGCAGCTATCCGACTGCTTCCTCCGCTCGAACTCAGTATCCATTGCATGGGCACCGTTTCAGACTGCGGCACCGCCAGCAACGAACCGTACTGCGTTCCGGCTGTATCGTGAAAATAGTGCTGCAAATGGCTTAGTTGCCGCAGGTAACTTTCTTCACTAAAGTCGTTCGACGGGTTTAGCACCGAACTGGTTATCCGGTCAGTACCGGGTGCACGTCCCATTCCGAGGTCAATGCGCCCGGGAAATAGTGTTTCAAGCATGCGAAAGTTTTCGGCAACTTTCAGTGCACTGTGGTTCGGCAACATGATCCCCCCCGATCCGATCCGGATGTTTTTTGTGTCGCTTGCAAGCTTTACCATCAAAACCTCCGGTGTGGAGCCAGCTATAGAAGCCGCATTATGGTGTTCTGAAATCCAGAACCTGTGGTAGCCTAATTTCTCGGCCAGCTTTGCTGTTGCAACGGTTTCTTCAATAGCCTGCCGTGACGTGTACCCTTCCCTTACGATAGACTGATCAAGTATACTAAGCTTCAATTCGCGTGTCATATGTCGTGCTGCAAGTACAGCTTTTTACCTGGTTATCAACAATTGCGCCCGCGTATATGCCGCTGCAAAAGCGGCAGAGCCAACTCCTTCCCCTTTAAGGCTATTCTTTTTGGGGGCCGGCATATGTCCTCTCCCCGGCATCGTTGTGTCACTCACTTGTTACTTGTACCGCAATATTCAGCTTCACAGTTCGGCCCAATAGATTGGCCTTCGCACGCCGCCTGAATGCTCTGTTTACCATTTGGCAACGTTTTCTGCCTGTCTTAACAACAAGGATTAGTTCACCGATTTTAATTTGCGTTCGCAGGTGAATAAGAGTAAATTGTTAGTAAAATATTAACATCTATGAAAAGTTTAATTTTACTCACAGCCGGCTTCACACTTTTGGCAGTCGTTGCCGATGCACAACGATTTACCCTTCAGCCACAAGTAGGGCTTGAGCAGTCGCGTTCGAAAATCCGTATAATCGATAAGACATCATTATCCTCCATTGCAAACAGTATTGCACCGTATGCCGGACTGCGGCTGAACGCCAAAATAACCAAAGTGCACGGCGCTTTCCTGGGGGTATCAACCAACAGTTCGCCTATGGATTACCGGTTTTCCACTGCCGAAACAATGCAGCAGAACCATACCATTTCAAATGCTGGCCTACGTATGAGCTTGCAGGCGGGTTATCAGTACACCAGCAAACGTATTCCGCTCGGAAAAGCTTCTGCGAACAACTCCGACCAAAAGCCTTCATACAATAGCTCACACCCGGGTGTATCCAGTAGCCGCTGTGGCGCCTATACCAGCAAGTGTGGAATGGCCAGGATAAAACAGGAACAAGATAAAAAATCTAAAGCTAAAACATGGTTCATGAGCATTCAACCGTCAATCGGTGCCGCCTTTGTACCTACCGTGGCCGACGGGCAAAAGGTTGATGTAGTGGATGGTAAAAACGAATACACGTATACTGCCGCAAATTGGAGAACAGCCATTGTTTCCGGGGTTGCTTTTCAGTTCAGCAGGAAAAATGAACAGCCTTTTACCGTTGCTATCAATCATCTGAGGGGCATAGGAAAGTTTGGAACAGAAACGATTGTAACGTCAAATGGATTAAAAACCACGCCGGTCAACTTTCGATCAAACGCCTCTTCATGGAACTTAACTTTTGGTGTTCCATTTAGCCTTAGCAAAAGCAAACCGGAAGTAAAAGCCCGTCCTGAAGTAAAAAGTTTTTATTACAAGTCGAAGTGTCAGCGATATAAAGTGATTTAGTGGTACTAACCGGTCATTCGCTGAAGCGCTTATCCTTCAAAAAAACCGGGTCGGTTAAAGCATAAAGAAAAGACTTTAACTGCCCGATCTCGAAATTACTCAAAGGTATTTTCCCCCTCACCAGCGGATCAGTAGTATTACTGTTGACCACTCCGCTCCGGTAATGCTCAAGCACATTGTCAAGGTAGTAAAACCTTCCATCGTGCTCATAAGGAAAGCTCAATTCTACGTTCCGTAGCGTTGGCACCTTAAACTTAAGGGAGTCGGCAGGATTGCGGGTAATAAGCATCCTGCCGAAATCCTTTATTGCGTTGTTAACAGGTAAACCAATGTTCCTGTAGCTAAGGTCGGTAAACAGCGGTTCTGCATGACAGCCGGCACACTTTGCCTTGAAGATGTCGTAACCTAACCCTTCAGAAAGTGTGAATGTAGCTTCGCCCCTTTTCACTTTATCGTATTTGCTGTTGCTGCTCACCATCATGAGCACGAACTGGCTGAGCGCCCGGGTCATCCTTTGGGTGTTCACCTGTTCATCGCCAAATGCCGCTTTGAACATTTGCCGGTACAGAGGGTCGGCCTGGAGTTTACCGATTACACCGGCTATGGTTTCTGCCATTTCATTCGGCGCAGTTATCGGTGCCAGGGGCTGAAGATCGAGGTGGTTGATGCCGCCATCCCACATAAATTCACTTTGCCAGGCGAGGTTGGCAAGCCCGGGGGAATTTCGTGTTGTAAGGGTATTATTAAAACCATGACTAAGGTCGTGATCAAACGTAGCAAAGGCTGCAAACTGCTGGTGACAACTACCACAAGGAAAATTTCCATCCTTACTTAACCGGCCGTCATAAAACAACTTTTTGCCAAGTTCAAATCCCTCTTTGGTAAGCTGGTTACTATCGAACCGGTACCTCGGTTCAGGCCAACCCGCCGGCACGATAAAGTTCAGCGGTGTTGTAGCGATGGATGGTGATTGTATGTCCTTCTTCTTACAAGCTTCAATTGTAAGTATGCCTGCAAGCACCACAGATACCAGGAGTATGGTCACTAATCTTTGCATTAATTACGAATCGCTACGATTTTAAACATGTATTTGTAGTTGTCGGCAAACTTTACAGCTAATTCCCCTGGCGTTGTGCAAACAGGATTGTCACTGATCCGGAGTTGATGCGGCCCGGTAAACCACGAATTTGCGTCGGCTTCCATACTCACCTCGCTCACCCCGTTACTACTTACACGGAGAATTTCGCCCGGCGGGAAAGCCGGCGAGGCTTCACGTATGGTGTTTTCTCCTGTTTTAAAACCACCGATATGTATGGTTAAGTTGTGGTTTGGAGCCGATGATAATGCTGAAGTGCCTTCAAGCTTTGCCATCACATAGCCCGTATTCCATGTCCAAAACATACCCTTTAACGGATCAAGGTCGCCTGTCTGGGTTCCGCTGACGTTGCGAATGCTGTCCACCCCAATAACAAATGAAAGCCCCGTATAATCATTAACAGGAACGTTTATCTCAAATGATTTGGAGGCTGAGTCTGCTTCGTCAACAAGATGGTAAACGCCGTGGAAAACTATCGGCTTTCCTGTTCGGTCCTTCAGCCTGATGTTGCTGATATAATATTTGAACATGTTGATCGTGTAAGGCTCGCCATACGCATTCTGGTATGTGCCACCCGGTTGAATTACGTTTTTGCCGGCGACATTGCTGAAGCTAAGCTTTAGCGGGCGGATGGTAACCGGCTCTTCAACAAGGTCGCGCTGGCACGAAAGAACGGCAAAACTCACGAAAGCCAAAAAGAAATACAGGAAATACCTCATAGACTGTCGATAATGATCTAAACAGTAGAGAAGAGGCGTTCGACTGCAATAAAGCTGCGTCGCCACTTAAGCCGGGAGTTAAGCAGGTGGTTAAATTATGAAACGTGCTCGCAGAACAGCGGGGTTTTGTCCCGGTATGGTATGCGTAACGCTTTAAGTCTTTTGCTACTTATACCAATTGCGGGGAGAATACCGGATAAAAGATCAGGAGAACAGAACCACGTGCGGTACCTGAGAGACCGGGCGTTTACAGCAGGGCTAAGTCCCCGGGTACCACCATTGATTAGGTGGTATGGTTAATTCTACTTCCAGGCATTTAGAAGGGTACGTTCTATGGCTACCTGCAACATGTTTTCACCAACCCGGGTCATATTGCTCTTTAGCTGGAATCTATAGCCGATGTTCACCTTCGTATTGCTATTGAAAATCACCTGTAATGCCGGAGCAAGATCAACCCCATAATGGTGGCTGTCGAGGGCTTTGGAACCCATCAGCTCTACGTATACATTCAGATTAGTTTGCCGGTAATCAGTATATTCTTTTGGCAGGAGCAACTGGCCCGCCGAAAGAGAATAATTTAACATGTGCAATGAGCGCTTCAGGTGCTCCTGGTGCTCAGATTTTGGCGCAAACACGCGTGTGTATGCAGCCGTGACTGAGACGGCGGTTTTGTTTACGAGTTGTGTAGCGATCAGCCCCAATTGGGCACCATCATTATCGCCTTCAAGGTTCACTTCCTGGTAAGTATACGGGATACGGGTGAATGCAGCGTCGGCAAATACTGCCATCCGAAAGTGCCGATGAACTTCGTCGTTGGAAAGAAAGCGATATTTGGCATATAATCTTCCGCCATCGTGACGAAGGTTGTTGAAATGAAAATCAGAAAAAGAGGTCGTCACGTGAACCATCCAGTTCTTGTTGATTCCGAACATGATCTCTGGCATATAACGCTGTCGGTACTGGTTTGTAGCCTTGCTGTAGGGAAAACGTGCTGTACCCTTGAGGGATATTGACCTGGCAGGCATATTACTGGCTGGCTCCGAAAATACATACAGCTCTTGCGCAAAACCAAAACCGAGTACAAAAACGAATAATATTGTAAGTAATGACTTCATAATTCAATAATCTGCACGACGCTGTCGTGAGCGGTAAAAATATTAAAATACCCCTGCGGGCGCCACCTGCTTAAAGAAGTTTCTTCAACAAAATCTCCAGTTCCGGCTTTGTAGGATTCATCGCCACCAGTTTGCCTTGTTTGTCGATCAGGAAAGTGGCAGGAATATACATTAGGTTCCAGGTTTGCGTAAGTTCATTTCCTGAAGCTGCACCCACGTCAATCACTTGTGGCCAGGTCATTTTATCCTGCCCGATCGCTCTTTTCCATGCGGTTGTATTTGCATCGAGTGATACCCCGAATATCTCAAAACCTTTTGCCTTATTTTGCTCATAAAACGATACCATCTTCCGGTTGTTGATCCGGCAAGGTCCACACCAGGAGGCCCAAAAATCGAGCAGAACAACTTTGCCCCTTAGGGCTGATAAGCGCAAGGTAGTGCCGCTGGCACTGGGAAGAATAATGTCGGGAGCCAGGGCACCTTTTGGAAGTTGTGCATCTACAGCAGAACTATTTACTGCGCAGAAGAATACGAGGGCTAATAAATATTTCATGTAAAAAACCCACCCGGTTCGCGGGTGGGTTATAGAATTAAATGGTGACGTGATAGATGCGGTTGTTGTTTGTTGCACCGGGTTTTGAACAGCACGAAGCCATAACGCCGGTTTTTACACACTCCATCTTTGTTGAGGCCGCGTATTTTTTATACGTTTTGTCGGCTACAAACTTTTTGTCCACCAGCTGGAAAGTTTGCTCGCCCGCCAGGGTCTGATCTTTGATCCCTAAAAAATGGAGATTCTGACCCTGAAGTGTAAGATGGGCATCGTTGCGCACCTTCACATTGTTGAAAGCAGCTTTAACCTGGAGTTTTGCTACGGAAAAACCCGCACCTTCAACAGCTTTCCGCATGGCGTCGAAACTAACGGCAGCGCCTGGTTTGAAGGTGATGGTAAAAGCCGATTCTTTGATGTTGGACTCAACTTTCCCGGCAAAAGGCAGTTTTTGTAATGCCTTGTATATCGCATTTGAACACATTGCGCAGGTTAAACCACTCGCCTGCAGGGTAGCTTGTTTGATTTGTGCCTGTGCTTGAAGTGTAACGAACAATGCACAAAGGGCTATTAACTTTTTCATATTGTGTTGTAGAATTAGAGGTAAGAATTTATTAATACGTTTTGTATTTCAAAACGCCTGTGAAATCGGTGAGTGCCCTCACATTTGTGCAGGCTATTACCGGAAAACGAATCATATTCTAAAAACACAATTTCGAACGTAAATGTTGTTCGCTGAGGAAAGCGGCGGACTACCACGAACAGGTGCTGTGAATGAAGGCACTGTCGGGAAAACGGGATTTATATAGGATGAAGCCGGGGTGAGGACTGTAGCCGCAGAAGCCTCGTAAGCAGCGACTGGTGCCGATTTATGGGCATCCTCAAGCTTGATTAACTTAAAGGTATTACTACAGCAGGCACTCTTTTTCTCCGGTTTGGAACAGCTACAAATTTCTGTATTTAACTTGTCGACGCTAATTCCTGAAACCTTTCCCTGGCAATACTGCACATTTAGCACAAAGCCACTGCTGATGGCCAGGTATAAAACAGCAACTATTGAGGTGATCAGGTTTCGCATTAGCACAAATGTACGTAACACCAACAGCTTTAGATTCGAGTTGTTCTGTTAAAAAGCTAGAAGCCGGAAACTGTAGCAGGGTGCCAAAATAAAAGATCCGTTCCCCGGAGCGTTGACGATGAACGAATTGCGACGCCCGTCCGACTGCGCAGCGGGCGGGCAACGATGTTCAACCAGGGAACCATCGCCTGTACCAAAAACAACGTTATCGAATGAGATCGGGGTTACTGCTGTTGCGCTAACAAGGAGATGCATTTCTCCAGACTGGTTCTCCAATCCGGCACGGTTACCCCGAAAGTCCTGGTGATCTTTTCCTTGCTCATTCCTGAGTATGAAGGCCGTTTAGCAGGTGTCGGGTAAGAGGTAGATGGTACAGGATTAACGACGCAGTTAAGCCCCGAAATATCCCTGATAGCAATAGCAAAGTCATACCAGCTGATGATGCCCTCGTTGGAGAAATGGTATATACCGCCGTAATTACCTTTTCCTTCAGCAAGTTTGTCAATTAACTGCAAAATAACTGAGGCAAGGTCGGCTGCGTACGTAGGTGAGCCTACCTGGTCGTTAACCACGTTGAGGCTGTCGCGTTCTGACATGAGACGCCTCATGGTTTTGACGAAGTTGTGGCCGAAGTAACTATACACCCACGAGGTGCGGATGATGATTACATCCGGATGGAATTGAAGAGCTTGTTCTTCGCCTTTGAGCTTGGAAAAGCCATAATAATTTACCGGATCCGTCGGATCGTCTTCACGATAGGGTTCTGTTGCAGTTCCATTGAAAACGTAGTCGGTAGAAATATGAACAAAACCCGCACCTGCTTGCGCACAACGTTTCGCGAGGTAGCCAACCGCATCGGCATTAACCCTTAAAGTAAGCTCCTTTTCTGTTTCCGCCTTGTCGACGGCAGTATATGCACCTGCGTTTATGCAGAACGATGGCCTGTGTTGATCGAAGAATTGATCAAGTGATCCTTCGTCGGTAATGTCGAGCTCCGGGAGGTCGGTAAACACAAAATCGTAATGTGGATAGGCCGTTGCCAGCACCTGGAGTTCGTTGCCGAGCTGGCCGTTTTTGCCGGTGACCAGGATGACGGGTTTATGCATAGAACATTTTTACAGACTCCAGTATTTTCGGCTGGTGATTTTATTGCGGTACACACCTTTAAGATCTATAACCAATGCGTGTTCTTTGGTGATGGAACTGAAAAATGCATCATCGTACTCGAGGTATGGGGTATGCGGAACGGAAACTAACACAACGTCGTAATCGTTATCAAGCTTTTCCAACAGTTCGAAACCGTATTCATGCTGCGTTTCTTCGCTATCTGCAAAAGGATCGGAGACGAATACCTGCAAATGGTACGACTTAAGCGTTTTAACAACGTCGGCGATTTTAGAATTACGAATGTCGCTTACGTTCTCTTTGAAAGTCGCGCCCATCACCAATATCTTAGCCGCTTTGACGTCGGACGAGCATTGAATAACGTGTTGCAGAATCTTTTTCGAAACGTAGTTACCCATGTTGTCGTTGATGTACCTGCCCGACAAGATCACCCTGGAGTTAAAGCCCAGCTCGGCTGCTTTGTAGGTAAGGTAATATGGATCAACACCGATACAATGACCACCGACGAGGCCAGGGAAGAACTTCAGGAAGTTCCACTTTGTACCAGCTGCTTCGAGAACGTCGTACGTATTGATGCCCATGCGATCGAAGATGATCGACAACTCGTTCATGAGCGCGATGTTAAGATCGCGTTGGGTGTTTTCGATGATTTTCGCGGCTTCTGCAACTTTGATCGAGGTTGCCCTGTGAACGCCGGCGTGAACGACCATTTCGTATACCGAAGCGATTTCCTGCAACGATTCGTCGTCGCAGCCCGAAACAACCTTTATGACGTTCTGCAACGTATGTTGTTTATCTCCCGGGTTGATCCTTTCAGGGGAATAACCCAGTTTGAAGTCTTCACCAACTTTAAGTCCGCTGAGCTTCTCGATAACGGGCAAACAGTCTTCTTCGGTACAACCGGGGTAAACTGTTGATTCGAAAACGACGTAATCACCTTTTTTAAGCACTTTCCCGATTGTTTCGGATGCGCTTTTAACAGGGATCAGGTCGGGAACGTTGTGCGCGTCTACGGGAGTAGGCACGGCAACGATAAAAAAGTTACAACTCCTTAAGTCTTCAATGGAAGTCGTAAAAGTGATATCGCGATCTAGAAAAACTTCTTTTTCAAGTTCACTGCTGGGATCGATCCCCTGTTTCATGAGGTCGACACGCTTTTGGTTGATATCGAAACCGACAACGGATGCTTTGCGGGCAAATTCCAATGCTATTGGTAAACCTACATATCCTAATCCGATCACCGCGATCTTTGCTTCCTTACTTAGAATAGCCTGGTACATTATGGTATACTTTTAAATTCCTTCGGCTGCTTGTACAACTCTTCTTTGGGGAGTGACTGAAAATACTCATAAGTGATTTTCAGACCTTCTGCCCTTGAAACGGTTGGCTGCCAGCCTAATATTTCCTGTGCTTTTGTAATATCCGGCCTGCGTTGTTTTGGATCATCAACAGGCAATGGTTTATAAACGATCTGTGTATTGGTTCCGGTAAGCTTTTGAACTTCTTCTGCAAATTCTTTCAGCGTAATTTCATTCGGATTGCCAATGTTTACGGGAGATGCATAGTCGCTCATCAACAGGCGATAGATCCCCTCAACGAGGTCGTCAACATAGCAAAACGAGCGGGTTTGCGATCCGTCGCCAAACACGGTAAGGTCCTCGCCGCGAAGTGCCTGGCCGATAAATGCCGGCAGTGCACGACCATCATTGAGTCGCATACGTGGACCGTAGGTGTTAAATATCCTGATAATTCGTGTTTCCACGTTATGAAAAGTATGGTAAGCCATTGTGATAGCTTCCTGGAAACGTTTTGCCTCGTCGTATACACCACGCGGACCCACGGGATTCACATTACCCCAGTACTCCTCATTTTGGGGGTGAACAAGTGGGTCGCCATATACTTCACTGGTGGACGCTACGAGTATCCTGGCATTTTTGCTTTTGGCCAGGCCAAGGCAATTATGTGTTCCGAGCGAGCCAACTTTTAACGTCTGAATGGGAATTTTCAGGTAGTCGATGGGGCTCGCAGGTGATGCGAAGTGAAGGATGTAATCTAAAGAACCGGGAATATGGATGTACTTTGATACATCATGATGATAGAATTCGAAATCTTCGAGTTTGAAAAGATGCTCTATATTTCTAAGGTCCCCTGTTATCAGGTTATCCATGCCGATAACATGATAACCCTCTTTCAAGAAGCGGTCGCAGAGATGTGAACCGAGGAAACCCGCTGCCCCGGTTATCAGAATTCTTTTTTTACTCATATTACTGCTTCTTTTAGCGCTGGCTGGTTAGTAGTGGTTTGGTGATCCGGTTTTTTACCGTTCGTGATGGTTCTTCTCCCGATACTCTCGTAATGAAAGCCGCATTCCTGCATTTTTTCCAGTTCGAATAGGTTGCGTCCGTCGAAAATCGTTTTCGAAGGCAAAAGGCTGATGATTCGGTCGAAATCAGGTGTTCTAAACTCTGCCCACTCTGTTGCGATAATCAGGGCATCAGCATCTTCCAATGCATCGTACTGGTTATCTGCATATACGATCTTGTCGTCGTAAAGGGCTTTTACATTTGTCATCGCTTCGGGGTCAAAGGTTTTAACTTTCGCCCCGGCTTTCAACAATTCGTCGATAATATATAAGGCTGGAGCCTCACGTATATCGTCGGTGTTTGGTTTGAAGGCAAGTCCCCAAAGGGCAAAGGTTTTCCCCTCCACCGAGCCAAAATAGTTGTAAATCCTGGGTAACAGCGATAACTTCTGACTTTCGTTTACGTCCTCGACCGCTTTCAAAATCTTAAATTCATATTTTACTTCGTCAGCCGATTTCACCAAAGCTTTTACGTCTTTAGGGAAACAGCTTCCACCGTAGCCGATGCCGGGAAACAAAAATCGTTTTCCGATCCTTTCGTCGCTTCCGATACCTTTTCTTACCATGTCGACATCGGCACCGAGCAATTCACAAAGCCGGGCAATCTCATTCATGAAAGTTATTTTCGTAGCCAAAAAAGAGTTCGCTGCATATTTGGTAAGCTCTGCAGAAGCTTCGTCCATATAGATTACCGGATTGCCCTGGCGAACAAAAGGAGCATAAAGGTCACCCAGGATTTTCTTTGCTCTTTCTGATGTTGTGCCGATAACCACGCGGTCAGGCTTCATAAAGTCTTCAACCGCGACGCCTTCTCTCAGGAACTCCGGGTTACTCACAACATCAAATTCAACGGTTGCGTGTTTAGCGATAGCGTCCCGTACCTTGTCGCATGTTCCAACAGGTACAGTGCTCTTATCGACAATAACTTTATAGTCGGTCATTATCTTCCCGAGATCATCTGCCACTTTCAGGATATAGCGGAGATCAGCACTTCCGTCCTCACCGGGAGGGGTCGGCAGTGCAAGGAAAATAACTTTTGCATCTTTGATCCCTTGCTGAAGGTCTGTAGTGAAATGCAGGCGGTCTTCTTTGATGTTCCTGTGAAACAGCTTCTCCAGGCCAGGTTCAAATATGGTGATCTGCCCATTGGAAAGCATATCAACTTTTCTTTTGTCGATATCAACACAGGTAACGGTATTTCCGGTTTCGGCGAAACAGGTGCCGGAAACAAGACCAACATAGCCGGTTCCTACAACAGCGATTTTCATAAATTATTTTTAAGCGTTAATATAGTTTAGGACATGATGAGTTATAAACTGCAGTTGCTCTTCATCTAATTCGGTGTGCATAGGAAGAGAGATAACTCTGTCTGTTAACCAATCTGTCACTTCTAAGACGACCTTCGATGATGAAAAGGATGCAAACATCTTCTGCCTGTGCACCGGCACAGGATAGTATATCATAGAAGGAATATTCTGTTCAGCAAGGTACTTTGCCATTCCGTCGCGGTTAACCCCTTCAAGCAACAGCGTATATTGATGATACACATGAGTGCTGTACGAAGCAATAAACGGAACAGTTATGCTTTTATTGTCGGCGAAAGCTGCGTCGTAAAAGGCAGCAGCCTGCTGGCGTGCGGCGATATAATGATCTAATTGTTTCAGTTTTGCATTTAAAACAGCCGCCTGTAGGCTATCGAGCCTTGAATTACAGCCGACCATTTCGTGGTAGTAGCGAACCTGTTGACCGTGGTTTGCGATCATTTTCAAGCGAAGCGCCAATTCGTTGTCATCAGTAAACAAAGCGCCCCCATCGCCATAGGCGCCTAGGTTCTTCGATGGATAAAAAGAGGTGGCGCCAACATGGCCCATGGTGCCGGTCTTCTTTTTGACGCCGTTCTTGTAAATGTAGTTCCCCCCTATTGCCTGGGCATTATCCTCGATCACAAAAAGGTTGTGGTTTTGGGCAATCTCGAGTATGGCTTCCATATTGGCTGCATGCCCATAAAGGTGTACGGGGACAATAGCTTTCGTGCGGGGTGTGATCGCCTTTACAACCTGCTCCGGATCGATACAAAAGGTTTTCGGATCAACGTCTACAAATACAGGGACTAGTCTTAACAGTGCAATTACTTCAACAGTGGCAATGTAGGTGAAAGATGGGGTAATCACTTCGTCGCCGGGTTGAAGCCCCAAACCCATCATAGCGATCTGAAGGGCATCGGTACCATTTCCGCAGGTTATGGTATTGCCAATATTTAAATAGGCTGAGAGGTTCTTCGCAAAATCCTGAACGGGTTTTCCATTAATGTAAGCGGCGCTGTCTAAAACTTCCTGGATACCGGCATCTACCTCATCCTTAATTTTGAGGTATTGTTTCTTTGTATCGACCATTTGTATCGGAGTCATGAGCGCTGTTTTTAACGGGCGGGCAAAACTACGGTAAAAAACCCTTCTGTGTATCCTTGGGTTACAAGTGGCTGAAATGTTATTTTTGTTCAAAATCCCCAATATTGTCAAGGCTGTTCTATAATCTATTCGTACGCCTTTACCCACTCCTGATACGTTTTGTTACTCCTTTTAATCCAAAAGCCCGGCAGTGGCGGGCGGGTCGTAAAAATATCTTTAGCTGGTTACAAAGCCGGATTGCTATCGGCGACAAGGTTTTTTGGATGCATTGTGCTTCTCTCGGGGAGTTCGAACAAGGCCGCCCGGTGCTGGAGAAACTAAGATCGGCAAACAAGGGCTACAAGGTTGTGCTAACGTTTTTTTCGCCCTCAGGTTTCGAAGTTCGTAAAAATTATCCGGGTGCAGACGTCATCTGTTATTTACCCATGGATAATGGAGAAAATGCAAGGAAGTTTTTTGAGGTCGTGCATCCTTCCCTTATACTTTTTATCAAATACGAATTCTGGTATTACTTCCTTGCAGAAGCACAGAAGAGGAAAGTGCCGTTGCTGCTGGTATCCGGTATTTTCCGCGAGGATCAACCCTTTTTTAAGTGGTATGGTGGCCTTCACCGAAAAATGCTAAAATCGTTTACCCACTTTTTTGTTCAAAACCAGGATTCCGCCGAGCTGTTGGCTTCTCTTGGCTTTCAGCACAATGTAACGGTGAGTGGTGACACCCGTTTCGACAGAGTTCTACAGATCGCAGCAACCGTTACCGAAATACCATTTGTCAGCACCTTTTGCGGCGCTTCGGAGGTGGTAGTTTCCGGAAGCACCTGGGCAGAGGACGACGAAGAACTGTCCCATTTTGCAAACACCCGGCCTGATTTGAAGTTTATAGTTGCACCCCACGATATTGGTAAAGACCGGCTGGACGAATGCATGAACCTCTATAAAAGTTCAATACTTTATTCGGCATTGGAGTCCGCAAACGGGGAAATGGCGCCAAACATTAATACATTGATCATCGACAACATCGGGATGCTGAGCACTTTGTATAAATATGCAACGGTAGCTTATGTAGGAGGCGGGTTTGGTGAGGATGGTGTGCACAACGTGTTGGAAGCGGCGGTTTATGGTAAGCCAGTATTATTCGGCCCGGAATATCATAAGTTTATTGAGGCAGGCGAACTGGTTGCTTGTGGAGCCGCTTTTCCGGTGAAGAATGCGCTGGAGCTTGAAAAGGTTTTACAAAAGCTTATCGCAAGAGATCATCATTATATCCTTGCCAGTGAAGCAGCCGGAAAATATGTGCTTAGTAGAAAGGGGCCGACCGATGCGATTGCAGCCTACATTTATGAAAATCGCCTTTTAACCAGCTGATCGAAGGTTTTCACGGTCTCATTGTTTGTATCCCAGCCAAGTTTCAGTTTCAACTCACGCTGTATCCAATATTCGGCCTCCGGGAAAATATGAAAGCTGTTTATGGTCTTAATACTTCTCTCGTACATGGTCTCATCATCCCTGAACAGGTCGTGGATAAAACGATGTCGGTCGTTGATGCTAATGGCTTTTTTCAGGTCTTTGATTGGAGTTCCCTGCAACGTGTGAGCTACCTCGGCTTTTTCCTGCTTCAAGGTCTCATTAAGCGATCCGCCGTCCTTAACCAGGGTATCGTTAACCTCTGAACCGACTTTCTCCTGGTGTGCAAGTGTCGGAACTTCCCCGGGGTGAAATAACCAGCCGCTTGCCGACTTCCCAGGGAATCTACCTGCCGGATTGTCAAGAGGCTTTGCATTGCTATCCGGTACGGGCAACGAATGCTCCGGATCTGGTTTGGCAACAACTTTTTCAGTTACCGGTTCTTCCTGCCGGATCTCCGGCTCGGGTGCTGGTTCAGCTACTCCTTCGGGCTGAGGCTCCCTGGAGTTTGGATGACTTAAAGTGGCAGTATGCAGTTTCTCAGGAACATCAAGTTGCTGGGTAATGGCTGAACTGCTAAATGGTAAAACTACTGAGACCCGCGACAAAGTATGGCCATTCTGTTTTTTTACATTTTGCATAAGCTCAGCCTGCAGCATTTGGGTGGTTACCAGCATGCTTTTTACATCCGCTTTCTGCGAGAGTTGCTCCTGTAATTTGTTGATCAAAATGCCCACTCTTTCCATTGGATAGGTTACTTTTGGGGATTTGAGAAGGTAAACGAGCCTTAAAATTACTAACTCTTTGCCGACAAACAACAAGTCTTAAGAAATGTTTATAGAACCGAATATATCCGGCGAAAGGCGCGGCTGGATAGAAGTTATATGTGGGAGCATGTTTAGTGGCAAAACGGAAGAGTTGATTAGGCGGTTAAAAAGAGCAAGAATCGCCAACCTGAAAGTTGAAATATTTAAACCTGCAATTGATAGCCGGTACAATGAAATGAATGTGGTAAGCCACGACAGCAACTACATTCATTCTACCCCCATCGATAATTCTCAAACTATCTTGTTGTTGGCTAACGACGTGGATATTGTTGGCATTGACGAAGCACAATTTTTCGACGACGAAATATTACACGTGTGCGAGGTGTTGGCACTCAGGGGAACCCGGGTAATTATAGCAGGGCTCGACATGGACTATCTTGGCAGACCATTTGGGCGGATGCCGGGGCTTCTTGCCATTGCAGACTTCATTACCAAGCTGCACGCTATTTGCGTTGTCTGTGGCAACCTCGCCAACATATCTTACCGGAAGTCTGCACTTGAAGCACAAGTTGTGATAGGGGAAATGGACATCTATGAACCCCGGTGCCGGAAATGTTACCACGACGCTCAGCACGCCAACTAGATTCGTGTTTATCCGGCCTTTTGGATGCAAAATAACCTAATGGCCTGAACGCTTCACAACGTTCTTTCTGGCCCTGCAAGCCCGTCATCAATGAAAAATAAAGCGATCCTATGAAGAGTGCAGCCGCCGTTTTTGCGCTTCTGAAAAAAGATATTCTACTTGAAATCAGACAGCAGTACAGCTTTTACGGGGTGCTTCTATATGTGGCTTCTACCATCTTTGTTTTATACCTCGCGATGGGTCATCCGGATAGTGACGTATGGAACGGATTGTTCTGGATGATACAGCTATTCATTTGCATCAACGCGGTAGCAAAAAGTTTTTTACAGGAAAGCCGGGGAAGAATGTTGTACTTCTACTCCATTGCGGGCCCCCGCGACTACGTGATCTCAAAACTTGTTTTTAATGCCTTGCTCATGTTGCTGATGAGCATTATCAGCCTGCTCTTGTTTCAACTGCTTATGGGAAACCCACTTCGTGATCCCGTTCAATTTGTTGGCCTGGTTGCACTTGGATCGGTTAGCCTGAGCCTTGTGTTTACGTTTCTTGCGGCGATTGCGGCTAAAGCACAGCAGAATGCGGCGTTGATGGCGATAATGGGCTTTCCCATTATTATACCCCAGTTGTTATTGTTGATGAAGATCTCCTCGATTGCCTTTTCATCGGTGATCCAGGCCGGACTCGGGCAGATGATCCTGTTACTCGTTGGGCTTGACGTGATGGTAGTTGTGCTCTCCCTCATTCTTTTTCCTTTTCTCTGGAAGGATTGATTTACTGCCGAAGGGTTACGATGGGTTACGGGCCTTTTTTCGACAAAGCGATCAGTACAGCCCCACTACACATCAACAGTGCTCCGACAATAATCTGCCAGGTAAGTTTTTCTTTAAGAAAGATCGCGGCAAGAATGATCGCAAAAACGAGCGATACACGCTCAATTGGAGACACCACGGATGCTTCCCCGAGTTTAAGCGCCCGGAACGTAAGCAACGAAGATATACAGGTAATGACACCTGCATTAACCAGAAAAATCCACGTTTTAGGATTAATGTTTGTAATTCCGCCCAGATTTCTGAAACGCTACCACCGACCATGCCACGACAATAATGCAGATCGATTGAATAGCGAAACCGAGACTTGGATCAAGGTTTTTGATCCCCGCTTTTGACAGGGTAACGGCGATAGCAGCCGACAGAGCAGCAAGAAGCGCAAATATGAGCCACATAGAATACCCCGGGTTCAAAGCAAATGAACGAAGGTGCAAACATTAAGCCGGCGCCAATGTTAGCTGTGACGGGAACTTGCTTTGCAATGCGGGCCTGAGCAGCTTTACTGATTGATTGGCATAGTGCCTCAATGCAGTAGCTGTAAAATTTATTTATCAGTATTGCTGCGGAGCTTTACACTATTTTTGCTGGCAAAATTTTAATAATGTTGGGGGCTTTTTATCATTCCTGTAAAAGGCCGTCACAGGCAAACTCATAACCATGATTAAACAATCCTGGTGGAAATTTCTTGGGGCTATTTTGTTAGCCTACACGTTTACCGCTGGCTTCATTATTAAAGTGCCACACATCGGAAATCTTTACGGAAGTATCCGAAACCTCTTCTTTCATGTTCCCATGTGGTTCGGGATGATGGTACTGTTTGTTGTCTCCGTTATAAATGCATTAAGGTACCTCGCCAATCCTTCCATCCGGTTAGATATCTACTCCGCCGAATATGCAAAGATGGGTATGGTGTTTGGCGTTTTAGGGCTGATTACGGGCGCAATTTGGGCCAACTACACCTGGGGAGAACCCTGGAGCAACGATCCTAAACAGTTGTTGGCAGCAATCGCCCTGCTCATCTATGCCGCCTACTTTATTTTAAGAAATTCAATCCCCGACATGGACAAAAGAGCAAAGGTTGGCGCAGTGTACAACGTTTTTGCCTGTGCGATGCTCATACCAACCCTTTGGATCATACCGCGAATGGTGGAAAGCTTGCACCCGGGCGGCCAGGGTGTAGATGGCAACCCCGGCATGAACGGTAAGGATCTTGACCCGCGTATGCGTATGATCTTTTGGCCGGCAGTGCTTGGATGGACGTTACTTGGAATATGGATCACAACACTTAAAATCAGGTTTTCAGTTTTAAGAGAAAAACAACTCGCAAATGCATAGATGGAAAAATTGGTTATTGGTTGTGGTATCCTTAGCTATTCAGTTTGGTGTATTTGCACAGGATGCTACGGGTAACGATAAAGGTGAAGGGTTTATGAGAACCGAAGGGAAGATATATGTAGTGATGGTTATAGTTCTTACCATACTTGCGGGTATGCTCGTTTACCTGGTGCGGCTCGACAGAAAAATTACCAACCTCGAAAAAGGTAAGAACACGTAGTAACCCGTTGATTGGGAAAACTCATTAGCCCGGGATTTCGACCAAAAATCAGGTGATATCCAACGGCAAATTACAGAAGCACGTGCAACTATTCATTATGGCACTGGTGCCGGCAAAATAAATACGATTGAAACCATAGGAATCATTAAATCTAATTACATGTCAGAACAGAACAATTATAGTTTCTTCAATAGTGTTGAACGAAGCTTTGATAAAGCCGCAAAGTTTACACAATGGGACCCCGGGGTTCTGGAACAAATCAAAGCTTGTAACAGCGTTTACCAGATGCGCTTCCCGGTGAGAATTGGCGACCGGATAGAAGTTATTGAAGCATACCGGGTTCAACACAGCCATCACAAGTCTCCGTGTAAAGGCGGTATTCGTTTTAGCCTTGCCGTGAACCAGGATGAGGTGATGGCGCTGGCGGCATTGATGACCTATAAGTGTGCAATTGTTAATGTACCCTTTGGCGGTGGTAAAGGGGGCATAAAAATAGATCCTAAAAAGTACACTGAATACGAGTTGGAGAAGATAACCCGGCGGTATACCGCGGAGTTGATTAAAAAGAACTTCATTGGACCGGGAACAGATGTACCTGCGCCCGATTATGGAACCGGCGCAAGAGAGATGGCCTGGATACTTGACACCTATGTGGCCATGCACCCGAAAGAAGTTGATGCAGCTGGTTGTGTTACGGGTAAGCCCGTGTCGCAGGGAGGAGTTCGTGGTCGTACGGAAGCAACCGGTATGGGTGTCTTTTTCGGCATTCGTGAGGTTTGTAATATGAAGGACACCATGGAAAAACTAGGTCTGCCAACTGGCCTGCAGGGTAAGACAGTGGTGATACAGGGACTCGGAAACGTCGGTTTCTATTGCGCGAAATACTTTAGACAAGGTGGCTGTAAAGTGGTTGCAATTGCCGAATTTGAAGGAGCGATCTACAACCCCGATGGCTTTAACGAGGAAGAAGTATTTAAACACCGGAAGTCGACTGGTTCGTTACTAAATTTTCCGGGCGCCACAAACCTGGTAAAAAACTCCGATGCACTGGAACTGGATTGCGACATCCTCATTCCTGCAGCACTCGAAAACGTCATCAATGGAGAAAACGCACCAAGAGTTAAGGCGAAGATCATTGGTGAGGCAGCCAACGGACCAATCACACCCGAAGCAGACGAGAACTTCGCCGCACGGGGAGTGCTTGTTGTACCCGACATGTACCTCAATGCAGGTGGTGTCACCGTGAGTTATTTCGAGTGGCTGAAGAACCTCAGCCATGTACGCTATGGCCGTTTGGAGAAGCGTTTTAGCGAAAACATGAATAAACATATCCTGGGGCAAATTGAAGAACTCACCGAAAAGAAAGTAAGTGACGTAGAACGCAACTTTATCGAACACGGTGCCGACGAGGTAGACCTGGTACACAGTGGCCTTGAAGAGACGATGATCACGGCTACCCGCGAAATCATGGAAATTTGGAAAACAAATCCTCAAATTCCCGATATGCGTACGGCCGCTTATGTTTGTGCAATTAATAAAGTAGGGACAAGCTATGCCGAGCTTGGTATTTTCCCATAGGCATCAACTACAAGAACGGGGACATCTGCCGGCAGTACCATCGGTTTCAAACATTAAAAGTTCCCGCTTCGGCGGGAATTTTTCTTACCTGTATTCCGGTATGCCGTTCATCCACTCTGCAGTATCACCCAGTATTGAAGCCGCATAAGTGGTAGTGCCATTTGTAATCACCAGGTAGGCAACCTGCAACCGGGTATTATAATTTAGCACCTGCCGTAACACCGTTGTCGTTAGGGGAACCTTCATTTCTTTGCATTCCACAATCATCCACGGTATCGACTCGCGATAAACCACGATGTCGCACCGGCGACGCATTCCCCCGACCTGGATTTCCTTTTCTACGGCCATTAGGGCTGCCGGGTATTGCTTCTCTTGTATAAGATATTGGATGAAATTTTGTCTCACCCATTCTTCGGGAGTCAGCACCAACCACTGTTTTCTTATCTCATCAAAGATCAGTTCGCGCTCCCTCTCCTGCTTGATTTTAAATGGGTGCGCAGGATACGCAATCTCGATCATAGAACGAAAGTATTTGCTAAATTTACGAAATTGCCTTTTCGACCGGCCGAAGCAACAATACTACAAAACAAGCGATTTATGAAGACGAAAGATGACATTGTAAAGAACTGGTTACCCCGTTATACCGGTGAGAAGCTGTCGAACTTTGGTAAGTACGTCTTACTTACGAATTTTAGCAACTACGTAAAGATGTTTGCGACAATGCACGGGGTTGAAGTGACCGGTGAAGAGCGGCCAATGCAAACGGCAACTGCTGATGGAATTACGATCATCAACTTTGGAATGGGAAGTCCGGGTGCAGCCACCGCCATGGATCTGTTGTCGGCGATAGAACCGGAAGCAGTGCTCTTCTTGGGTAAGTGCGGAGGTTTAAAAAAACGGAACAAAATTGGCGACCTTATCTTACCAATCGCGGCCATTCGCGGCGAGGGTACTTCCAATGATTACTTTCCGCCGGAAGTTCCGGCCATGCCGTCCTTCGCGCTGCAAAAAGCAATCTCAACAACCATAAGGGACTATGAAGTAGATTATTGGACCGGAACTGTTTATACTACAAACCGCAGGGTTTGGGAACACGACGATGAATTTAAGGCTTACCTCCAAAAAGTAAGGGCATACGCCATAGACATGGAAACAGCCACGATCTTCTCTGTCGGCTTTTTCAATAAAACACCAACTGGCGCACTCTTGCTGGTGAGCGACCAGCCTATGGTACCCGAAGGGGTTAAAACCGAGGAAAGCGATGTACTGGTTACAAAATCGTACGTGGATAAACACCTCAAAATTGGAATAGACTCCCTTAAGCAACTTATTAATAATGGCCTCACGGTAAGACACCTGAAATTCTGACCGGTCAAAAGACGATTAACTTTCTGCCGGTAGTGCAAGCTGTACCTTACTACTTCGCAGGTATACCAATTAATGACAAACCCACTACTCAACATTCGAAATCTGCAAGTAAACTTCACCAGTGATGGCGAAACTACACCTGCAATCAACAACATCAACATTGCTGTTGAACGTGGTGAACTTGTAGCGATTGTTGGCGAATCTGGCTCAGGTAAATCGGTCACCTCTCTTTCGATACTACAGTTGCTCCCGGCTCCGCCGGCCGAATATGCTTCAGGCGAGATCTGGTTTTCAGGAAAAGACGGCAGCTATGGCAACCTCTTAACCGCAACACCCGACCGGCTTCGCCACGTGAGGGGGAACGAAATCGCAATGATTTTCCAGGAACCGATGAGCTCGCTAAACCCCGTTCATACCTGCGGCAACCAAGTGATGGAAGCACTTCTTTTACACAAACGACTGCCTGAAAAAGCGGCTAAGGCAAAAACCATAGAACTTTTTGAGCGGGTACGGTTGCCGCAGCCAGCTCACCTTTTTGAACGCTACCCGCACCAGTTGAGCGGCGGCCAAAAGCAACGGGTGATGATTGCTATGGCCATGAGCTGCGATCCATCGCTCCTGATCTGCGACGAACCTACTACTGCGCTTGACGTAACCGTGCAAAAAACCATACTCCGTTTGATCAGGGATCTGCAGGTGCAACAAAATATGGGAGTAATATTTATTACACACGACCTGGGAGTCGTTGCCGAAATCGCGGACAAAGTGGTGGTGATGTACAAAGGACGGATTGTTGAGCAAGGTCCGGCAGCAGAAATCTATTTCAGGCCACAACACCCTTATACGAGAGCCCTCCTTGCCTGTAGACCAGTATTACATCCGCGCGGAGAAAGACTGCCTGTTGTAAGCGACTATATGTCGGTAGCCGGCAACGGCGAAATCATCGAAAATTATACCGGCAAACAGCAGGTTCAGTTTCCAAAGCCAAAGGTGCAATCAGGCATTGAGCCTCCGGAAAGTTCCTCCGCAGCATCACCCATGCTACAGGTTGAAGCGCTGAACGTATGGTTTGGCGGCCACCGTCGACTTTTTAGTGAACGTTCTCCGCTCATTAAAGCAGTAGATAACGTAAGTTTCGAAGTGTATAAAGGAGAAACACTCGGACTTGTTGGCGAGTCCGGATGTGGGAAAAGTACGCTTGGGCGAACCCTCTTACGCCTGATTAAGCCCACAAGTGGCCGGATAACTATGAATGGCAACGACCTGCTCGCTGCAACAGCAAACCAACTCAGGTCACTGCGAAAAGACATGCAGATCATTTTCCAGGACCCCTACTCATCATTAAATCCACGCAAGACCGTTGGTTCGGCAATTGCCGAGCCGTTGCGTGTTCACCGGATCGGTAATTCAGAGAAGGCCCGAAAGGAAAAGGTGGTTCACCTGCTTGAAAAGGTTAACCTGAAACCTGAATTTTACAACCGCTACCCACACGAATTTAGTGGTGGACAAAGGCAGCGGATTGTCATCGCAAGAGCACTTGCCCTCGAGCCGGCCTTTGTCATCTGCGACGAAAGTGTTTCAGCGCTCGACGTCAGCGTTCAGGCCCAGGTTTTAAATCTTTTAAACGACTTAAAAAAGGAGTTTGGATTTACAGCCATCTTTATTTCGCACGACCTTTCGGTTGTACGGTATATCAGCAACAGGATTATGGTGATGAACGAGGGAAGAATTGAAGAGATCGGTGACGCTGACCAGGTTTATCATTCACCGAAATCAGCTTATACACGTAAACTGATCGCATCTATACCCAAAGGAATTGGAGAACCATAACGTGTAGATTAACAACATCATTCCCGAACGTTATGTTAACTTCGCTGGCTTAGGCTTAAAAAAACATACTTTTGCAC
>JASLBT010000483.1 GCA_030146445.1 Segetibacter sp.
AAAGAGATGGACCGCTGCCGGTATTTATGTGGGCATACCCCCGGGAGTTTAAAAGCGCGGCAGATGCCGGCCAGGTACGGGGAAGTCAAAATACCTTCACCCGCTTGGGCTCGGGCTCATGCGTATTCCTCGTAACCCAGGGATATGCCGTTATGGACGAAACCGAATTCCCCATCGTTGGCGAGGGCACCAAATATCCTAATGACAACTTTGTTGAGCAGCTCGAGTGGAACGCCACAGCAGCAATCGACAAAGTGGTGTCGATGGGTATTGGCGACCGCAACCGTGTAGGCATCGGTGGTCATAGCTATGGCGCCTTTATGACCGCCAACCTCCTGGCCAATACCCGGCTCTTTAAAGCTGGCATTGCCCGCAGCGGTGCTTACAACAGAACCCTCACGCCGTTTGGTTTTCAAAACGAAGAACGTACTTACTGGCAGGCACCCGATGTTTATACCAAGATGAGCCCGTTTTCGCACGCAAATAACATTAAAGATGCCATTCTCTTAATACATGGTGAAGCGGATAATAATCCCGGAACTTTCCCGATCCAAAGTGAGCGTTTATACAATGCCATAAAAGGACATGGAGGCACGGTCCGTTATGTTGTACTACCATTTGAGTCACATGGCTATACCGGCAAGGAAAACCTTTTACATATGCTTTGGGAAATGAATGAGTGGCTAAACAAATACCTAAAAAGCCCTCCTAAACAATCTACCAAACCTTAGTACATCTTATTTAACAGGAAGCCGATAAGCTTCCTGTTTTTTTTGGTGACCAGCATTTGATCTATGGTTGAACATCGTTGCCACGCTCGGTTCAACACTTAGCTAGTATGGCATCAAAGAGTTGTACAGACCGAAGCCGATAACAGATATTATAAGATACATCTTTGGCCGGAACAGGCAGGCGTGCCAAATGAGTACCCCGGCATTTACAAAATTTTCCGCTTCGCTGCCAATTTTTCTTGATGCTCAAGTCGCAGGGTTAAAGGCACGACAGTTCAGAAGCGCAACACTTATCACCACCTTTACAAGTGAGACTGGAACCAAACCACAAACGAAAATAACCAGGAGTAGATCAGTATATTCGTTTGCACACCCCTATCCAAAGTTCCTGGTCGTAGCGCAAAACCATGTCTGATCAACAAACCTGTAGGAGGTAGTTGCCTGCATTGTGGCGAGCTGAATTTAGCAACACGTTAGTAGAATGTTAACCGTTTTAACAAGTTTGTTTTAGGCTTTCCATTTACTTTGCCCAGATAAAATTATTGCATGAAAAATTTCCTGGTGATTTCAAATGTTGTTTTGCTCATTTTAGTAGCTGTACTTTTCTATTTGCATTTTTCAGGTACACCAAAAAAGGCGGCTCCTGTTGCAAGCACACCCAAATCGGAGACAAACGGCGCCTTTAAGATTGCTTATTTTGAGATGGACTCTATCGAGAACAATTATGAATACCTGAAAGACATCCGCAACCAGTTGAAAACAAAAGAACAAACCCTTTACTCTGAGTTATCGAAACTGAAGAACGGTTATATGCAGGAGGTAAATAAATTTAACCAGGAAGCCCCGGGGATGTCGCAGGAGAAAGCAGGTAGTACCCAACAGGAACTGATGCAAAAACAAAAAAGAATACAGGATCGGGAGCAGGCAATGGGGCTCGAGATGCAGGATGCTACTTTCAAAAAAATGCAGGAAGTAAATAAACGCATTGAATCTTTCTTAGCTGAATACAACACCAATAAAAACTACTCTTACATACTGGCATACCAGCCCGGTACTTTTTACTATAAGGACTCTTCATTCAACATCACCAATGATGTGCTCAGGGGACTTAACGAACTTTACAAGAAAAAAGAATAGTATACGTCTGCTGCCTCATTTGAGCTTCGTTGCAAGCCGGCCGCAAGCGCAGGAATGCGCAATAAAATTCTTCAGCCGGCCGACCGGAAATGGGATAATGGCTTTGACTACTTTGGCCAAAGCGGCAAAAAGTTTCTTTTAAAAACGACCCTCGTACGTGCGATAATTGCCGGCCGGCTGCTGTTAATCGTGCGATACCGGGCTGATTGTTTCTTCACCCCCATTGTTACCGTGATGCCAAACGCCATCAAGGCAGGCCTGTGCAATGCTGAACGCAACCAGCTTCCGTTTAAAATTTGCATGGCTTTAGCTGATTGCAGCGCCCAACGCCAGTCAAGTGAGGTCGTTTTAAGTCCCGTCGGTCATACACATAAACAAGACCGGCTACAAGAGGTTTAGCTTCCTGCATGGGTGAACTTATTGGCAGGGGTGTCACCGCGTGGATACTTGCTGCGGCCGAATCCCGGCGACCTGGCAGGTCTTTTTTCAATGTGTTTCGTATCCTCACACTTGCCGGAGTTGATTTAGCCAGATGGTCTCCTCCATTCCGTTATTCTTATAAGTTTTGTTTTTCCATACACACGCCAGTTTCAATGGTGGCTGCTGCGGTTTTCTGCTTCGCACTCATCAGCTATAAGCCAATTTATAACTGTTTGGATTAAGCATTGTAATTGCCGGAATTCCATTGTACTGCGTTTCTTTGCAATGCAAAAAACTTTTCTATTGTTATGCACGACTTCCAGCAGATTTTCAACAGTTTTTCGGGTCTGAGAGTGGCAGTGATTGGCGATGTAATGCTGGATACGTATTGGTTCGGAACGGTGGAGCGCATTTCACCGGAAGGTCCCGTGCCGATAGTCGACCTAAAAAACCGTGAAGTCAGGATTGGAGGTGCCGGAAACGTTGCCCTGAATATCGCTGCACTCGGTGCTACGGCCAGCCTGTTTTCGGTTATCGGGAACGACGAAGAAGGCCGGCAGCTTACAAACTTGCTTGCGGAAAACAACATTGACACCCAATACCTGGTTGCAAGTGACGGCCGGATAACCACAAACAAAACAAGGATCATCTGCCGAAACCAGCAAATGATGCGACTGGATTCGGAAGTCACAAAAGACATAACGCCACATGAAGAGGATGACCTGGTTGAAAGATTCCGGACTTATGCGCTTGAACAACACCCTTCGGTGGTGATTTTCGAGGACTATAACAAAGGCGTGCTTACACCAAAAACAATACAGGAAATCTTAGCCCTATGCGCCAAACTTGATATCCCTGTCACAGTGGATCCAAAGCAAAAGAACTTCTTCAGTTTCAAGGGTGCAACAATATTCAAACCTAACCTGGCTGAATTAAAAGCAGCACTAAACCTGTTACCTGACGAGCTAAACATCCTGGCCCTTAGCAATGTTCACCAACGGCTGAAGGAGG
>JASLBT010000028.1 GCA_030146445.1 Segetibacter sp.
ACCTGAGCAGCCGTAATGCAGTTATGAGTTAGGAGTTAAGAGTGTTTCGATACTATTTTGAATGTTGTATGATAAATGTTGAATGGAAGACCGAGTCGGAGTAAGCGTTATGAGTTCAGAGTGTTTCGACACTATTTTGAAGGTTGTATGATAAATGTTGAATGGAAGACAGAGTCGGAGTTAAGCGTTATGAGTTCAGCGTTATGAGTGTTTCGATACTATTTTGAATGTTGAATGATAGATGTTGAATGGGAAACAGATCAACCTCTCAACTGATCAACCTTCCTCCCTATACCCCAATACCAAATACCTAATTCCTAAACACAACTGATCAACCTCTCAACTGATCAACCTTCCTCCCTATACCTCAATACCAAATACCTAATTCCTAAACACAACTACTCAACCAATCAACTTTCCTCAATACCCAATTACCCAATACCCAATCCCCAGACTCACCCTTCCGTCCACTTATCCCGGTCGTCGGGTGACAACTTCCAGGGAGCGAAGTTGTTTTCCGTGTTGCTAAACATCCCGTTCCATTCTGACGGGGCGTTGCTTTCTTCCATGATCAGGTGTCGCCGAAGCTGAACGATAATATCAAGAGGATTGATGCTCACCGGGCATTCCTCTACACAAGCCTGGCAGGTGGTACATGCCCTTAATTCTTCTTCGGTGATATAGTCGCGGAGCAGCGTTTTGCCGTCATCCTGGAATTGTCCGTCTTTATCGAGTTGCCGGCCGACCTCTTCCATGCGGTCGCGGGTATCCATCATGATCTTGCGCGGGTTCAGGAGTTTCCCGGTCATGTTCGCGGGACAAGCTACCGTACACCTGCCACATTCGGTACAAGTGTAAGCATCCATCAGGTTTTTCCAGGTAAGGTCCTGCACGTCTTTTGCGCCAAACTTCACGGGTTCGTCCGAAGGCGTCGCAGGGGCAAGTTCAGGTTGCATCGCATACAGTACTTCGTTTTGAATCGCCGGCATATTTCTGAATTTGCCTTTAGGGCTCGTATTTGCATAATACGTATTCGGAAAGGCCATCAATATGTGCAGGTGCTTCGAATAGGGCAGGTAATTTAGGAAAGCAAATATTCCCGCTATGTGTAGCCACCAGCAGGTTCTTTCTATAGCCACCAGCGTTTCGGTGCTGAGACCTTGAAACAGCGGCGTTATTAACCCTGAGAAAAAGAATGCCCCGGTTTGGGTGTAGTGTTCGCTGCCTTTTAACTGCAAGGCATAGTCGGCCGCATTCATCGTAAGAAACAGCGACATCAGAATGATCTCGGCGATGAGGATGTAATTGGCATCGCTCCTTGGCCAGCCATCAAGTTCTTTTTTCCAGAAGCGTTTAAGTTTTAATACGTTTCGGCGCGCCAGGAAGATGACGCAAACGACGATCACCAATACAGCGAGAAATTCGAAGCTGTTGATGAGCCAGCTGTAAAACATGCCCAGCGGACCGGCGAAAATCCGGTGTGTGCCAAACAGGCCGTCAATAGCAATTTCGAGAACCTCTGCATTGATAATGATAAACCCGGCATAAATGACGAAGTGCAGTACAGCTACGAGGGGGTACTTAAACATTTTCTTTTGGCCGAGTGCCAGCAGAATAACGCGCTTCCATCGCTCAGCAGTGGTTGTGCCAGGGTCGTGTTCGCGACCGAGGCTGATATTCCTGCTGATATCTCTCACTTTCCTGCTGAACATCCATGTGGCAGCGCCCGCCAGCAAAACAAAAAGAACCTGCTGAAGAACAAGCATACGATTAAGTTATACCCGCAAGGTAACATTTGAAACGACAATCCTGCGCAGGTGTGAAACGGTTTAAGTTTTCGCTTTAAATCTGTCCAACCGGTTTGAACAACCAGTAAAAGCGGTGAAACAAATGATTGGCGGATGGTAAAGCTTTTATGCTATTTTGCGAGGCCGAATAAAAACCATGAGTCAGAAAATTTGTATCCTCACGAAAGATGTTGCCGAGCGCAAGATGAGCCGGATGGCGCTCGAAATCGCTGAACAGCTCAGCGGCGACCCAACACCATTGGTGCTCATCGGCATCAGGGAAAACGGAATGGTGATTGCCGAAATGATCGGCAGGCTGTTAAAGCAATACCTCGAATGCGAGATACGCCTGGTTGCCTGCCGCATCAACAAAGTAACTGCCAGCGACGTTGCTTATGAAGGAGGTATGGACTTTAACAATGTCAACGTGATCGTGGTAGACGACGTGATCAATAGCGGCCGAACGCTTTTGTACGCCCTCAAGCCGCTGCTCGAAACCTTTCCCAAGCGCATCCAGATACTTTCGCTTGTTGAACGTATGCACACCAGTTTCCCGATCAAGACCGATTTTGTCGGACTTTCCGTTGCCACCACGCTGCTCGACCACATACAGGTGGAAGTGCGCGACGGAGCTGTGCAGGGCGCTTATTTGATGTGAGAAGGTATTGGGTATTGAGAAGTTGATCAGTTGATTGGTTGATAAGTTCGGGGTAGGAATTAGGTATTCGGGTATTGAGGCAGAAAAGTTGATCAGTTAATTGGTTGAAAAGTTGGGAGTAGGAGTTAGATATTGAGGTTTAGGGAGACGTTGATTGGTTGATAAGTTGAAAAGTTGGGAGTAGGACGTAGGTATTCGGTATTTGGGTATTGAGGAAGAAGGTTGATTGTCTGGTGATCGTATCGGTATTGAATACTGAAGAAGAACGTTAATAACAACCTAAGTCTGCAGCTTAGTACCGAAAACCTGAAACCATAATACCCAATACCATAATACCCATATATCATCCGCAATCCGCTAAAAGTGCAGCCAATTCCAGCGGACGCGATTGTTCGAGAATTCGAGGGAAGGCGTGGGGAACTTAAGCACATTCAGCGCTCCGAACGCAAGTCGTAACACTTTGTTGTTCGTTTTAATTTTTCTCAGGTCTACATCGGGAGCAAGGAACCACTGCCGGTAACGTTTTACGTCGCGGCGGTTGAAGACGAGATTGCCGTGCTCGTCTGAGGCAACATTATCTTTTGCGCCAAAAATCCCCTCGGCGCCATAGCCGCCTGCAACATTCAGCCAGGCCGGCAGATTACTTCCTGGAAAAAATGACTTAAGGTTTGCACTGAGCCAATAGGTTTGGCCATTGTAATCTTTCAGAAACCGCTCGTAGATCCTTTTGCCATACATGGCATTGGAATGCCTGTTCAGGTCTGGACTACTATAACGCTTATGGTGAAAAGAGAATTTTGGCTGTAGCCTTTGTTCATCCCACTTTAATTCCTGCGCGATGAGCAGGCCACTGCCGGCAATGTTTGCTGCAAAGTCACCCCAGCTCCAGCCCCAGCCGGCACTGAAGCCGTCTAAAACTTCAATCGCCGTTTGGTAGGCAGCACCGCTTAGGCCGCCCAGCCATATGCGTTTATTTCGGCTCACGCCTGTCCAGCGCCAGGTTTCCATAGAGGCATAACTCCAGGCATAGGCACTGTATGCATGGCCGACTTTATCCACCTGGAGCCATTCGCGGTTGTCGTTGAACGTATGGAAAGACGTTTGCGGGTATTGACTGTACCATGCGGAGTACAAGCCTATCATGCTAACGCTGTACCCGGCAATATTGCCTACAGCAACCAGTTTTACCCTGTTGCGGTTATACTCATATTGCCTCGGCACCAGGGTTGGCGTAATCCCTTTTTCGATCTCCCGGGTTGTCGTTCTGTCTGACAAACTGGAAACAATCACGCTATCCGCTACGGGTATCGAATCCTGCACTTCCTGCGAAAAGCCGGCAAATGACACCAGGACGGTAAGAAGAAGTAAGTAGTGCTTTCTCATTTTGATATTCAAACCTAGTTGAAATTTGCAGGTAAATAACGAATGATAAATGATTGTGGTTTTAGTTAAGAACATTTTTGCCGACAAGCCGGTGGAAAATTTATTCCCCTTTGTTCCTGCCCGGATGTCCTCCGGTCGAACAGGGGGTGTAAACTGCCTTGTTATCGCAACGATTCCATGCATCGGCTGCTAGCCTGAAGGTGAGGTCGAATGATCTGGAATGAGTCAGTAAAGGTTGCTGATAAAAATTTATTTGCCTTTAGTTGCACGAATGTTGAACCACCGTCGCCCTCTTTGCGCCGTACCGCTCATTTCGATGGGAGCATAACTCACTTTGCGTGGACAAAAAATCACTCGTGCGGTCGCCGGGCAAGCGGAAAAAGTTAACCCACGGCGCCAGCCGAACCGCTTATTTTTGTTTGCTAAACACATATAAAACTTTTCGACTGCGGTACATCTATGGTATTTTATGCTTAAAATTGCCAGCCGTAAAAAGTCGATGCTTGTACTGCCGTGGAAGTGATTGCGACGCCCGTCCGACTACGCAGCGGGCGGGCAACGATGATCCATCGGAGTCACCATCGCCGGTATCAAAAATATTCACCAAAAACGTCACCAAAATGGATGCTGCTATTCAGGAAAAAGTAAATGCCTGGTTAACCGGGAACTACGACCAGGAAACAAAAGACCAGATTAAAGCAATTCAAAATACCGACGAGCTTGCCGATAGCTTTTACCGCAACCTCGAATTCGGCACCGGCGGTTTACGCGGTATCATGGGGGTAGGCACCAACCGGATGAATAAATACACTGTTGGTATGGCTACCCAGGGATTTGCCAACTACCTGAAGAAAACATACGGTGAGAGTGAAGTTAAGGTGGCGATTGCACACGATTGCCGTAACAACAGCCGTTTTTTTGCGGAAACAACCGCTCATGTGTTTGCAGCAAACGGCATTAAAGTTTACCTGTTTGAAGCGCTGCGACCCACTCCCGAGCTTTCGTTTACGATCCGGCATCTCGGTTGTCATGCAGGGGTGGTATGCACCGCTTCGCACAACCCGAAAGAATACAACGGTTATAAAGCATATTGGAATGATGGCGGACAACTGGTGCCGCCACACGATAAAAACGTGATACAGGAAGTTGACGCAATTACGAGCGTTGATAAAGTGATCTGGACGGGTGGCAACGACAACATTTCGATTCTCGGCAAGGGTATGGATGATACCTATATCGACATGGTTAAGGATTTAAGCGTTTACCCTGAAGTAATTGAAAGGCAAAAAGACCTCAAAATTGTTTACACCTCCATACATGGAACGGGTATAACGCTCGTGCCGCAGGTGCTGGAGAGGTTTGGCTTTACCAACGTGCAAATTGTAGAGGAACAGGCTACCCCGGACGGGAACTTTCCGACGGTGGTATATCCAAACCCTGAAGAAAGCGAAGCAATGAGCATTGGTTTAAACAAGGCTAAGGCACTTGACGCCGACATTTTACTTGGTACCGACCCCGACAGCGATCGGGTAGGCATAGGGGTAAAAGATCATAAAGGCAATTGGGTGCTGATGAACGGTAACCAGACGGCTGTACTTGCTTTCAATTACATGATTGAAGCGAGAAAAGCAAAAGGTATAAACCAGCCCAACGACATGGTCGTAAAAACCATTGTTACAACAGAGATGATCGACGCTATTGCCAAAACCTATGAGGTAAATTGTTATAACGTGTTAACCGGCTTTAAGTGGATCGCGGAAATGATCAAAGAAAAAGAAGGCGAGGAGAATTATGTAATAGGAGGGGAGGAGAGTTATGGACTTATGGCCGGCGATAAGGTTCGCGACAAAGATGCAATATCTGCGGTGGCCTTATTGTGCGAAATGGCTGCTTATGAAAAAGATAAGGGCCGTTCGCTTTTTGAAAAAATGATTGATCTGTACATCCAGTTTGGATTTTACAAAGAAGGCCTGATATCAATTACAAAAAAAGGTATGCGGGGGCAGGAAGAGATTGCCGAAATGATGCAGCAATATCGGCTTCAACCGCCTGCAACCATCAACGGCTCGCAAGTTGTTCAGTTGCTCGACTATCAACTGCAGAATGGAACCAATCTTCTCACCAAAGAGTCGTGGGAGATTAACCTGCCCAAAAGCAACGTATTGCAGTTTATTCTTGCCGATGGTACTAAAATTTCGGCCCGCCCAAGTGGAACAGAACCCAAAATCAAATTCTATTTCAGCGTTCATGAGCCCCTGGGTAGCCTCGATGAATTCGAGGCCGTTGAGGCCAGCCTGGATCAGAAAATTCAGGCGATAATCTCCGACATGAAATTAAAATAAGGTGGTACTGCTGAGCAACAGGGTGTTTGCGTCTGAACTGAACTCCCTAAAAAAATACTTTTGATTTCACCTGTGTGATTGTTGATATCTAAAGTGCCTGGGAATCTTTTCTCAGGCACTTTGTATTAGTGGGATTTCCGTTTTAGCTGTATTACTTTAGTAGCTCTAATGAGAAAGTACGAAGATACATACCAGCACAAGGGAATGCGGATCAGGTTGGTAAACCTGCTGAAAGAGAAAGGGATTACTGATGAAAAGGTTTTGGAGGCGATAAAGCATATTCCACGACATTTTTTTCTTGACTCAGCCTTCGACAAAATTGCCTACGAGGATCGTGCCTTTCCGATCGCAGCCGGCCAAACCATCTCGCAGCCCTATACGGTTGCTTACCAGACCCAATTACTGGAAGTAAAGCCTTTTGATAAAGTATTAGAAATCGGTACCGGAAGTATTTACCAGGCGACTGTCATTGCTGAGATGGGCGCCACTGTTTATACGATTGAGCGCCAGCGAAAGCTATTTGAACACAATAAAAATTTTGTGTTTAGAAACAAGTATCCCAACATCAAGTTCTTTTATGGCGATGGTTTTGAGGGTTTGCCCACGTACGCGCCATTTGATAAGGTGATCATTACCGCGGCAGCACCTTTTATTCCACCAAAGCTGCTGGAACAACTCAAGACAGGTGGTAAAATGGTGATACCGGTGGATGAGGGAAAACACCAGCGTATGCTAAGGATTACAAAAGAAGCTGATGGTGGCACCACCGAAGAAGCTTTCGACAATTTCTCTTTTGTACCCATGCTTAAGGGAAAGAACGGTTTTTGACATCCCTCGCTGAGGCGCT
>JASLBT010000086.1 GCA_030146445.1 Segetibacter sp.
GAGAGCTGGTGACAGTTACAATTTTTTAAAAGAGGCTTACGGGGGTAATCGCGCAGGTAAGCTGCTCAGCTTTCTTTTCGTATGGCAAACGATGATACAGGCGCCACTCGTAATCGCCTCCGCAGCAATTGGATTTGCCTCCTACTTTTCTTTTCTCGTTCCAATGTCGGACGTTTCATCCAAAGCCTTGAGTGGATCGATCGTTATCTTAATTGTTCTGTTACTTTACCGTAAGATAGAGGCGATCGGCAGGATTAGCGTTTTATTATGGGTAGGGGTTTTGCTCACTATGTTCTGGATAATTGGCGGCGGCATTGCACACGGAAATTTTTTACAGCCTATCAGGGATATTAATGATGGGCTGGAACTGAATTATGCTTTCGTTTCTGCCCTGGGCTTTGCCAGCGTTAAGACCGTGTACAGTTACCTTGGGTACTACAACGTTTGTCATCTTGGCGGAGAGATCATGGACCCTTCCAGGAACATACCCAGAAGCATGTTTTTATCAATTGCCGGAATCGCGTTACTGTACGGTATGATGAATATAAGCGTGGTAAGTGTAATACCGTGGCAGGAAGCAAAAAGCAGCGAGTTTGTCGTAAGTGTTTTCATTGAGCGCATAGCAGGTTCTTTTGCAGCAAAGGTGGCTACCTGCCTGATTTTGTGGGTTGCTTTTGCTTCTGTTTTCTCTGCGACCCTCGGATACACGCGGATCCCCTATGCGGCTGCAAGTGATGGTGCATTTTTCAAAGTATTTGCAAAACTGCATCCGACGAAGCACTTTCCTTACGTTTCACTACTTGTATTAGGCGGGACTGCCTTCGTGTTCAGCCTATTGTTCCGCCTGGGCGACGTCATCAGCGCGATCCTTGCAATGCGAATACTGATCCAGTTTATCGGGCAGGCTGTCGGCTTGCTGCTGCTGCATAAGCAACGTGGCACGAAGATCTTTCCCTACAAGATGCCTTTGTACCCCTTACCGGCAATACTGGCAATAGCATTTTGGCTTTTTATTCTCCGTTCTACCGGTTTTAAGTTGGTTTTGTATGGACTTACCGTGATTGGAGCAGGCACAGCCGTTTACCTGGTGAAAGCATACCTGGCTTCTGAATGGCCGTTTAACAAATCGGAAACGCAAACAGTGGTCTCGGAAATCCAGCAATAATAAAAGAGGGTGTTCTCAGGTCAATCCGCCTTCATAAAGAACCAACGGGAATGCTTAGCAATCGAATGCCCGTGAGCTAAAGAATTAACCGGTAAGCCTACTGTGTGCAACTTTGCAATGCTGCAAATAGAAACAGCTATGAAACACTGCGGTGTATCATAGCTGTTCTAAACGGAAAAGCAGCCTTAAATAGCCTCGGCCATATTGGGGATCTGGGCAGATTTATACTGCCCCGCGTCTAATTTCTTTTTGGCTTCGTCGAAAGCCTTCAATGTCAGGTCAACATCCTCCTCGCTATGTGCGGCGGTAGGTATTATCCTGAATATAATGTCGCCTTTCGGAATGACCGGGTAAACTACGATTGAGCAAAAAATGTGGTAATTCTCCCTCAGGTCCATCACCATCGAAGTAGCTTCAGGCACATCGCCTTTCATAAAGATAGGTGTGACCGGAGAGTTAGTACTGCCGATATCGAAACCCCGTGCTTTAAGACCTGACTGTAACCTGTTTACATTGTACCATAGTTTTTCGCGCAACTCCGGCATGGTTTTAACCATTTCCATTCTCTTCAACATGCCTTCTACGATAAGCAAGGGAAGACTCTTTGCAAATATCTGGCTGCGGGTATTATACCGCAGGTACCTTAAAACTGCCCGTGGCCCACTAATGAATGCGCCTATACTGCCCATGCTTTTTACGAACGTAGAAAAGTAAAGATCAACTCCTTGCTGGCAGCCCTGAGCCTGGTCGGCTCCTGCACCTGTTGGACCCATATAACCAAATCCATGTGCGTCGTCGATCAATAGCCTAAACTCATATTTCTGCTTTAAGGCAACGATTTCTTTTAGCTTGCCTTGCTCGCCATCCATGCCAAATACCCCTTCGGTGATTACCAGGATTCCGCCACCGCTTTTTGCCGCCATTTCTGTTGCACGCTGAAGCTGTTTTTCACAATCTTCTACGTCATTGTGTTTGAATGCATAACGCTGACCAAGATGCAACCGAACACCGTCGACTATACAGGCGTGCGCCTCCGCATCATATACGATCACGTCGCGTCGGTTCACAAGCGCGTCTATACAGCTCATAATACCCTGGTACCCAAAATTGAGTAACATGGTGTCCTCGCGGCTTACAAATTCACTAATAACCCGTTCCAAATCCTCGTGTTTCTGCGTATTTCCGCTCATCATCCGGGCACCCATTGGGCTTCCCATTCCGTACATTGCGGCTGCTTCTGCATCAATGCGACGAACTTCCGGGTCGTTCACAAGTCCGAGGTAATTATTCAAACTCCATACGATCATCTCCTTTCCCCGGAATGTCATTCTTGGCCCCAACTCGCCTTCCAGTTTAGGAAAGGCAAAATAACCATGCGCCCTGTCCATATGCTGACCCAGCGGGCCTCCATCTTTCACCAATTTTGCAAAAACGTCTGCCATATAATGAATTTAATTATGATAATTGCACACTATGTTGCCTGAACCAGCCCTGTCGATCTATCAGCTAAAAGGCTGTTTGTTTTCTCATAGACGCTGCTTCACATTATCGATCAAAATCAATTAACAATCAAGCAGCCAGGATTAGAAGCGGTAGCCCCTGCAAAGAGGGCATTTTAAAATTGCGGCAAAGTTAAGGTATAGAAGTTTACAACTGAAAGCGGTTGAAAGGCTTTTACATATAAAGGTCTTATGATAACTAAAGATTCAATACCTGATTGCAGGTCTGTTGCATTAATGTGGACCTGCCTTTAAACATTAACTAAAATGAACCGAAAGCTTTCTTGCGAGTTCTTGCAAATCCCTAACAACGGCATCGACCAGTGGTATGCCTTCAGCCTTCCGCACTATTTCCATTTCGCGTTCGATATCGCCGGGTATAAGCACCTTCTCTTGTCCGGCCACAGGAATGGCAGCCCGAAACCGGCTTATCCAATTATCCATATGTGTTTTGAAGTCTGTCGCGGGCCGGAAAGCATCCACCCGCATAGCACCAAAGAAGTGCCCCAGCCCTACTCCGGGCATATTTTCGGGCATCGGAACATATGCGGGAAAAGGTGGTGCCCAGGGCCCATAGCTCGCACCACTAAGCACAGCCGAAAAAATATCAACAATACTACCTAAGGCATAGCCTTTATGGCTGCCGTGTTCACGATCGCCACCGAGCGGCAGCAGTGCCCCCCCGCTTTTCAGTTCGTTGGCGTTAGTTGAAGGAGCGCCGTCTTTGCTTTGTACCCAGCCATAAGGTGCGTGCTCCTGCTTTCGCTGGAGCATTTCGAGTTTGCCGTTGGCTGCGGTGGTGGTAGCAAAATCAGCAACAAACGGCGGTTGTTCGCCCGCGGGTATGGCTACCGCAATCGGATTTGTTCCAAGCATCCGCTCGATGGAAAATGTGGGAGCCACGAGCGCGCTGGCATTTGTCATCGAGATACCGATCATTTCATACTCGAGGGCGAGCATCGCGTGGTAGCCAGCGATTCCATAATGATTACTGTTCCTCACGCTGACCCAGCCTGTTCCTGCAGTCCTGGCCTTTTCAACAGCCACCTTCATCGCAAAAGGAGCAACGACAAGGCCCAGCCCTGCATCGCCGTCTACAACGGCAGTAGAAGGTGTTTCATAACTGACCTTTATCGTAGGTGCAGCATTTACCCGACCAACTTCCCAAAGGCGTACATATCCGGTTAATCGGGCAATTCCGTGGCTGTCAACCCCGCGAAGGTCTGCGGAAAGGAGCACTGTTGTGGCAAGACTCGCGTGATCAGGATTACAGCCCATCTTACGAAAAACGGCATATGCGAAATTGTACAACTGTTCGTAGCTAAAAATTTCAGTCATGGTGCAAAATAAGGAAAGCGAGAGAAAAGGGGCAGTGCGCCTCTGTTAGTGGGCGGGAACAAATAGGCACTCGGCAACGCCCCTCTGTGGCTGGTCAACTTCCAACCACCTTTTTGCACCCGGCGAAACCGCCTCGTTAGCATGCTCCCGACGATCTTAAATCCGGCAGTTGCCGCATCTGTGGTGGGTATTCAACGCCATGCACAGGAAGGGGTGCCGGCTTTAGAGCAGAGATACCTGAACACGCCTATAAAAAGAAAGACCCGGAACCGGGCCTTTCTTTTTGTATTCAGATGGTTTGTATTCAGATCGGAAACTGAAAACATAGAAGCTAAAATGGCAGATCATCCATTGGCTCATTAACGTCTGTGGTCATGACGGTTGGGTTGTTCC
>JASLBT010000115.1 GCA_030146445.1 Segetibacter sp.
AGTATGTGGATGAATGTTGGTGGTTGCGAAAGCGGCTTTGCACAACCCGATCCCGTAGACAACAACATCGTTTGGTCGGGCTGTTACGACGGTGGCCTCGACGTGTTTAATGTGAAAACCGGTCACGCGCGCGATGTACGCGCGTGGCCTGAAGCGGGTTATGGCTGGGCGCCAAAAGACATGAAATATCGCTGGCACTGGAACTTTCCGATGATCATTTCGAAACACAACCACAACAAGGTGTTGATTGGAAGCCAGTACGTTCACCAGACAACGAACGGTGGCCAAAACTGGCAGGTGATTAGTCCCGACCTGACCACGAACGATAAAACACACCAACAAAACTCCGGCGGAGTGAGCAACGATAACCTGTTTACTTTCGACGGCTGTACTTTATTCTCTATGGCAGAATCTCCGTTGAAGGAAGGGGTTATCTGGACCGGCACCAATGACGGGCAGGTACAACTTACCCGCGACGGTGGCAAAACATGGAAAAACGTAACTGCCAACATCAAGGGGATGCCTGCATGGGGCACCATCCGGTGCATTGATGCTTCCACCTTTGATCCGGGAACCGCTTATATCGCCGTGAGCTTTCAACAGTTGGGCGATTTTAAGCCGTACATTTTTAAAACGGTTAACTATGGTGAAAGCTGGTCGAAAATAAGCGAAGCCATACCGCCTTCAAATTCGTCGACCGTTCACCAGGTTAAGGAAGACCCGGCAGTAAAAGGACTTTTATGGGCGGGCACAGATAACGCCTTGTATTTTTCTCCCGATGATGGCAGTACCTGGGTGCACCTGAAAAACAACCTGCCGCCCGCACCGGTCTATGGCATTGCCATACAGGAAAATTTTAAAGACCTCGTACTCGCGACCTATGGCAGGGGCTTTTACATTCTTGATGACCTGACGCCGATCAGGGAATACGCGAAATCCGTGCAAGACCAGGCAGTGCATTTGTTTACTATTCGTAAGGCTTACCGGTTCCAGGATCCCGGTGGCTTTCACAGCGAGCGTGGTTTATTCAGTGGGCAGAACCCAACTTATGGAGCAAGCATCAACTACTTCCTGAAAGAAAAAATAAATGACTCTGTTGCCATCGAAGTATTGGACGCCAGCGGCAAAGTGCTCCAAAAACTTCGGACACAAAATCACCCTGGCGTAAACCGGGTGTATTGGGACCTCAGGCTGGAGCGGCTGGTGCTGCCCGACCTGCTGACCAAACCAAAAGGTAAGGATTGGGTGAACCTTGATGCTGCCGGTAAAAGAGCGATGACGATCTATGACCTCGACATTGGTCCGGGTATGGTTGCCCCGCTGGTTCCGCCGGGTAATTACACGGTCCGACTTACGGCAGCCGGCAAGGTATACGAGCAGCCCCTTACAGTGCTAAAGGATCCGCATACCCTTTCAACCCAGGCGGCGATAGAAAAGCAATATGCATTTGGCGTTAACTTGTTTAAAGCCATCAACAGTGCACTCGCAACCATTAAAGAGCTGGAACAAATACGTGCTGCAACCCTTTCAAAAGCAGCAGTAAACCCTGCAAACAAGGATGCACTTAACCGGTACGAAGAGGAGTTGTGGAAGCTTGAAGCGCGGTTACACGATGTTTACCAAACCGGTGCCCGGCAGGATGCATTCCGCAGTCCGATCCAGGTGTTGGAGCGCTTGCTGGGAATATCCAAAGAAGCCCTGGTGGGTGCAGCGGACTTTGCCCCCACCGACCAGCACCAGGCAGTCTTCAAGCTGCTGAACCAACAACTCGGCTCCGTAAAAAAAGATTTCGAGGTGTCGAAATCGAAGCCCATTTATAAAGAAGTGATGCAGGTGAAGAAGGGGTTCTAGAGATGCAGAGTTATGAGTGTAGAGTTATGAGTGGAGAGTTATGAGTGCAGGGTCATGCTCAAGCGTACAGAACATAAACACTGATCTTAGTAGCAGCTTTTGAGACGAGCTGATGAATTTCTATTCGACCTCGTTGTGCGTGCCCCCAACAACACCAAACAGAGGGTGAACCACTCCCGTCTAAAGCAGGTATCCTATTCGCCGGGTATCCAGCTGAGAGTCAAAATAAACAACCGGCCGTTATAAACATGCGTTTGTGAACTGTACTGAAACCGCATGAATAGCGCGTCTGTTGTTTTCTGAAAGTAGCAGAGCCAATGGCTCGTGTCGCTGCAATATTAGGCGTTGACTGTTGGTCTCCAGTAAGGTGTCATTTATGGCTTTGATGTTGGCGGAGTCTGGCCACCCAGTTGGTAAAGTGCCTTTTCGTAAGAACCCTTATCTGTAACGGCGTGGCTTTGCGTAACAGGGATAGGCAGAAAGTATATGATGACGAGGATAACAATAAAAGCAATCAGCAATTTAACTTTCATACAATTCACCCCGGCATCCTGTTAGGTAATCGACAACCGGCCCTTACCCCTGTTGAACAGAGGCCATAAAAGCAGTGCATACAAATGTATGCTTTGCCGCCTGGTAAGGTTGAAATAACTATCCCTGCTTCAATCATCGGCATCAAAGCATGATTGCCAGGCCGGCATCGCCTTCATCGTTTTAGCGATCACCACCCAGGTAGGCTTATTTAATGATCAGTTTCTCGGTATACATTAAATTGTTTTGATCGAAGATCCTGATCATGTATTGCCCGGCTGCTAATGATGCAATATTAAGCTGGTTATTTCCCGAAAGTTGGAAATGTGCAACCATTTTACCTGCAGAATTTATGATCTGGGCTTTCGTTAACCCGTTGCCATTAAGTTTTACAAACCCTTTTGCCGGGTTTGGGGAGAGGGTGATTGTTTTTGTTCGGAGCTGCATGGAATTGATGCCTGAATAAGTTATGCTTCCGTCTTTGTCAACCATTTTCAACCGGTAGTAAACCTTCGTTCCATAGGGCAATGCTGACGACGTGTAATCGGTGTATACATACTCAGACGACACGAGTCTTCCTGTTGCATAAACGCTGCCAAGATCGGAGAAAGCAGTACCGTTGGCGCTCCGTTGGATGACAAAATATGATGTATTTTCTTCACCCGTAGTGTTCCACTTACACTCAACAAAGTTTTTGTTTAGCGTAGTCACAAAACTTAGCAATTTAAGTGGGAGCGCCTGGGCATCCTGCCTGAAAGCGGCAAGAATGATATTATTCGATCCATAGCCGGCAGCGTAAATTCTTGATCCCTGGGTTCTAACGCTATAAATCAGGTCGTTCTGTGGCGACAGGGGAATGTTTACAACGCCATTGCTGCCAAAAGCGGGATCCAGACTGCCATCAGCGTTATACCTTGCAAGAATGAAATTAAACAAACCCGGAACACCACCATACCCGCCGGCAACAATTTTACCGTCGCTCTGAAGATCTATACTGGTAATGATCGAATTTGCGGATACCGCCCGGGTTGTTGTTCTTCCATCCACATCAAAACTCAAATCGGGGCTGCCGTTACTATTATACCTTGCTAATGCAAACTCATTTACACTATTGCCAAGGTAATTAAAGCCTGCAGCGATAATTTTACCATCACCCAGAACTTTGATATCATTTATATAAGCACCGTTAGCATTGAAGTTTGTTGTTACTACCCCATTACCGTTAAAAGTTGGGTCGGGGTTACCGTTTGTTGTATACCTGAGTATGCCAAAGCCTATATTGTTGTCGGCATATATGTGGCCTCCCACTACAATCTTCCCATCACTCTGTAACGCAAGGGCTCGCCCCTGGTCACCAATTCTCGTAGATGTGTTTACTCCATTTATGCCAAAAGTTAAGTCACGGGTTCCGTTTACATTAAATCTTGCCGTCATCATTCCCGCGGAGTCAGGGTGGTTTGTCCCGGCAATAACGATTTTGCCATCCGGCTGTACCGCGACAGCATATGCAATCCCCCTGCTGCCGGGATTAGGCGTCAGAATCCCGTCGGAATCTAAGGTAGAATCCAGCCGGCCGTTTGCATGATATCTGGCGAGAGCGATCTCCACACCTTGCCCTGAACTGGTCATGCCTGCCGCTACAATTTTGCCGTCCGCCTGGATCGCGATCGACAATATAAGATCCTCGAAAGCACTGATTGGCGTGGTAACAGTACCGCTGCCATTGAATGTTAAATCCAGGGTGCCATTTGTATTATACCTTGCAAGCGCAAAGTCAGAGTTGTTGTTAATTGTAGCGGCACCTGCTACCACAAGCTTCCCATCTCCCTGGATGGCCATAGCATAACCCCTGGAGCCGGAAGCAATTCTCGTTTGAACAACTCCGCCTGTGCCAAATGATGGATCAAGGCTACCGGGTTGTGCTTTGGAAACAGTTATAACAAATAATAATATGGATGATAAAACGTAGAGTTTTTTCATAACTTCTTTTTTGTATGGTTCGCGTGTCTGAAATGCCAGCAACATAGGTCGCTTGTTGTAATTTTAGGAGACTACAAGGCTCCTATATGAAAGTTAAGGAATTAGCCAGGCTTCGGGCCAGTAATATCACTAAACTTATAAGCCCCAAACAGTACTACAGTAGCTGATGAAAAAGTTGCACGAACTATACACCAGATATTACGACTTTGCTTTTGTGTGTTCAAGTGTGTGTAAAATACCTGAACTATGCCGTTACCAGCGATACCTGTTTCAGATTTAGAAGCCGCTGCAATTGAAGTTTGAACATAAGCTCAAACCTCCGCTAATTAGTTCTCAAACAAAACCTGTTTCATTCACACGCTTTATATTAAATACGCCATACCGCCTTGTTAGCTCCTTACACCCTGAGCCAATTGCATATGAAAATATTTCTTTGGCTCCTGCTTCTGTCTACTTCTGTTATGGCTCCCTCGCCGCACTCCTTTAAAATAATCGCTGCAAAAAATAGAAGCCGGCAATTACTATGGGATTACTGCAGCAAATGGCATGATTGGTATTGTATCGTCTCCTGAGCCACTCCAGGTAAAAGGCGTTGTGCTCGCGGGGGCACACGATCTATATGGGCGCGGAAGGGTAAACAATCTTATGAGGAGTTTTAACCTGTTGAATGCATGGCTCGAGATTGATGGCAAGCGAAAAAACAGAGCAATTCTAATAACCTGCAGCAGCAATTGGACATGGGCCACGCGGCATTTACTTCTTCATTTAATGCTGAGAATGCATCAGTAAATCATACGTTTTATTCTTTGCGTCACTTGCCCGTTACTGTGCTGATGGATGTAACGGTAAAAGCACAAAAAAAGTTACCACTACCGGTGCAAGCGTGATGGAGGCACCGGATGCGCTTAGACGTACAGAACTATTACAACGAAATCGACCTCCCACACACCACCATAAGCCTGCTTTCCTCGAGCGCAAAAAGTCCAACCGGCAAACTGGTAATCGCTGAAACAAAGGGTGGAACAAATCCTATTTCCCGACCAGCGCCGGGGGTATGCTGCAAAGTATGCTGATGGGCTGGGGCGGACTGGAGATAACACCCAAAGGGATTGTGCAGTTAAGATCGAAACTGCCTGCCGCAGGGAGGAGTTTCACAATAACTGGTGCAGGCATCGACACAAAGACGTATACTGTAAAAAACCAGCAGCACGTCGCCGCCAGGGCCTTAACGGCTTTGTCGTTTTCGAGATTATTTCTGCTACAATCAGTTGCCGGCTTTATGTCAACAGGGGCGCGTACAATCTTATCGGTGAACGGCTGAGCCTGGCTCCGCTGCTGGATGCTGGTGTACCTGAGTAACCCTAAGTCTATCCTGTTCCAAATTGCCGGGTGTTACATCAACCCTCCAGCAAAGCATTCCACCCGACCTTCCCGGTCAATTCAAAATGCTTTAATTTGACGCTTCAATTATGATGACTATGGCGGTACGATATTTAATTATTTTTTATACCCTGTTATATTCTTTCGCCGCTTCAGCCCAGAAAAAGGATGCGAAGCCCGCCTTTAGGGTAGACTATGAAAAGTTTACCCTCGGCAATGGTTTGGACGTGATTTTTCACATTGATCGTTCTGATCCCGTTGTTGCTGTAGCGTTAACCGCACACGTTGGTTCGGCACGCGAGAAAGCCGGCCGTACCGGTTTTGCCCACCTATTCGAACACTTATTATTTCTCGAGTCAGAAAACCTCGGCAAAGGCGGGCTGGATAAAATGAGCGCCCGTATTGGCGGTTCCGGCGCAAACGGTTCCACCAACCGCGATCGCACCAATTATTACCAGACGGTGCCAAAAGACGCTTTGGAAAAAATGCTTTGGGCCGAAGCCGATAAGCTTGGCTGGTTTATTAATACCGTTACGGATCCTGTGTTAGCTAAAGAAAAGCAGGTGGTAAAGAACGAAAAGCGTCAAAGCGTTGATAACAATCCGTACGGGCACACTGGATACGTGATCGATAAACATCTTTACCCGGAGGAACACCCCTATAACTGGCAGGTAATTGGTTCCCTTGAAGATTTGCAGAATGCTACCCTGCCCGATGTAAAAGAATTCTTCAAACGATGGTATGTTCCCAATAATGTCACCCTGGTGGTCGCCGGCGACTTCGACAAAGCTGAAGCCCGTAAGTGGGTGCAAAAGTATTTCAGTGAAATAAAAAACGGAGAGCCTGTAAAGGCACTACAGAAAAAGCCGGGCATCGTACAACAAACAGTAAAACTTTACCACGAAGATAATTTTGCGAGATTGCCTGAGCTTACGATGGCGTGGGTAACAGTAGAGGAATATCATCCCGACGCTTACCCCCTCGAAGTGCTTGCACAATATCTAACTGAAGGCAAGAAAGCACCTTTTCACCATGTTCTTGTTGAAGACAAAAAGCTGGCGCCTGATGTAAACATGTACAATCGCACTTCGGAACTGGCAGGGCAGATGCATCTTTCGGTTCGTGCTTTTGCCGACAAAGACCTTGATGACGTTGCGGCAGCCATTAGCGAAGCGTTTGCTAAATTCGAAAGAGAAGGAATATCTGAAAAGGACCTGAACCGGATAAAAGCGGGGCAGGAGACCCAATTTTATAATTCCCTTTCAAGCGTATTGGGCAAGGGTTTTCAACTTGCACAATACAACATATTTGCAGGAAATCCGGGCTTTATTGAACAAGACATAAAAAACATTCTGGCTGTTAAGCCCGCCGATGTTATGCGGGCTTACCAAAAATACATCCGCAACAAAAACTTCGTTGCAACGAGTTTTGTTCCCAAGGGAAAACCAGGCCTCGCTCTCGAAGGCTCCAATAAGGCTGATGTGGTTGAGGAGAAAATACAACAGGGAGCAGAAGAAAGTATCGACGCCAGTGCAAACGCCTCGTACGAACGTACGCCGTCAACTTTTGATCGCACCAAAGAGCCGCCATACGGCAAATCGCCCGAAGTGAAAGTTCCGGCAATATGGAACGAAAAGTTGTCAAATGGCTTACGCGTATATGGCATACAGAATCCCGAAGTTCCGCTTGCACAGTTCCAGATACATCTCGACGGAGGATTACTGCTCGAGGATAGCAACAAAGTAGGCGTATCGAATTTAATGGCGCGGATGATGACGCAGGGTACGCGTAGAAAAACACCGCAGGAACTTGAAGAAGCCATTCAACAATTGGGAGCTTCGATCGACGTTTCTGCAGGCACAGAAGAGGTATTGATCCGGGTAAATACACTTGCAAGAAACTACGATACTACACTCGCACTGGTGGAAGAAATATTACTCGAACCACGTTGGGATGAAAAGGAGTTCAGCCTGGTAAAACAGGCAACCATAAGCCAGATCCGTCAACAGGAGGCAAACCCGAATGCCATTGCTTCCAACAACTACAACCTCCTGATCTATGGCAGCAACAATATCCGGTCGCGGAATATTCTGGGTACGATTGAGTCTGTTAACTCAATCACGCTGGACGACCTTAAGTCATTTTACAATAAGGCTGTTTCACCTTCAGCGGCACGTATGCATATTGTTGCAGCATTGGATAAAAGGGCTATTACAAGTCCTCTTTTACGACTTGCAAATAAGTGGGCAAGCAAACCAGTTAACATACCGGTTTATCAAACACCTCCTCCGCCATCAAAGTCCCGGGTCTATTTTTATGATGTACCTGAGGCTAAACAGTCCGTCGTACGGTTTGGATACCCGGCGCTGGCGGCTACTGACAAAGAGTATTATCCCGCCACTGTGATGAACTACATTCTTGGAGGTGGCGGCTTTGCTTCGCAGTTAACCCAACAATTACGCGAGGGCAAAGGTTATACTTACGGCATCAATTCAGCGTTTTCGGGCACCACTAGTACAGGTGCTTTTACAATTGCAAGCAGTGTGAGAACAAACGTCACCCTTGAATCAGCCAAATTGATCAAAAGTATACTGCAGAACTATGCCGCTAATTTCAGTGAAAAGGATCTTGAGACCACTAAAAGTTTTCTCGTAAAAAGTAATGCGAGGGCTTTTGAAACTTCCGGAGCAAAATTGAACATGCTGGACAACATCAGTAAGTACGGCTGGAAATACGACTATGTGAAAGAGCGGGAACAAATTGTAAAAACGATGACGGTGGGGCAAATAAAAGCACTTGCACAGAAGTACCTTGATGCCGATAAAATGATCTGGCTAATCGTTGGTGATGCGAAGTCGCAACTGCAACGAATGAGTGAATTGGGCTTTGGCGAACCGGTGTTAATCCGGCAAGGACCATTCTAATTTTCACTGCACAAGCGGACGATGGAGCATTCCTTTTTCTTTTGCGTTTTTTTGTAGCCGGCATGGCAACCCCGATCGAGCTTTGGTTGCGACGCTCCGTTGAACGTTAGAATCGCTGTTGAACTGCTTTCGATAAGCATTACTGCTGCATAGATGCCAAAAACGACAGGATCAAAAAGAAGAATACAACTTCGTCGCAACGATTGATACTGTTTACAACAAGGGTGATATTACGCCTACGTTATTCGAAAAAGTTCGACAACCCACCAGCGTTGACCTAGTGCAATGTCGTGTTTTAGTTCACGACCAATAATAGTATAATGTTTACCAATTCTAACGATTGTGCGAGAATTCGCTGCAGCCCTACTTGCCTGTATTTTGCTATTTACTACCATCGGGTACAGGCTGTTTATATCCTGCCATCAGGACCGCAACGATCAACGTAGGAA
>JASLBT010000123.1 GCA_030146445.1 Segetibacter sp.
GCATCGGTAAGTAGCAGGTTGTAAATCAAGTTGCAGTAGCATTGCACGCTTTTGTCACCTGGTTTTGGTAACAGTGTTCATAATGGTTGTAGTTTTCGGCCAGTTTGTTAGCGGGTCACTTACTTGTACCGATGTCCTCCACCAGGCCAGGTTATTATTAATGCAGGCTAAGCATACATATAAAAATCTACTCATCATCAAGAAGACAAAATCATTGTCGCTTGCAGCTGATTAAACTTATACAACGTTTTAGTGTCCCTTAATCTGAACATCAGCAATTTTTAGTTCAGTGCTTATCGGAAGTTATTGTTTAACGACCACAATTTATGCTTTACATAATTTAAACGTAATTGAGATTTCCTAATGAGTTTAGTAATTTAGTCGGAACGAGAAAATGCACGTAAAAACCATATTCTAGGGCCAACAATTGCAAACACTTTTCTTAAGTATAATAACAAACGATTAAATTGATAGAAATAGCGCTGAAAAAAGAAAATTAGCTCGAGTCAGTTACCGCACGCACATACTTATGTTAAGGTCGATACGGGGGTGCCAGCAGCAACGAGGCTTTCGAAGCCCTTGGGGCAGCGCTAATTAAATATGAATTAAATTGATAAAGGGCAACTTGCAACTCAGTATTAAACTATATATTTGGCTTTTTCAAGTACTGCAACTTGGGGTGATGTTTTCAGAAAGCCAGCTATCTGGCATCTTCGGAGATCTGGCCATATACGAGAGGTAAGTAGTTGCATAAAACATAAGCCTGCCGGTTGACTGGACTTTTTACTTGCTGTGTACGACCTGTTAGATGTAAGTACGTACGGTCTAGAAGAATGAATAAACTGCTTTGTTAGGTTTACCAGCTTAAATTTGGTGTAGCCGCCACCAAAAAAACCCTAACGATTGTTAACTACTCCAGAGTTTTTGACCTATATTAGGTAAACGATAGCCGCCCCGTCCTTTATATCTTTTGAAAACCGGCACACCGCCTCCACTTAATCCACCGTTTTAGGAAGCCAAGCTTTTTAACCGTTTATATTAGCTTAAGTCTCTAAGTTATGAAGAGCCGGTCTCAATCCTATTTCAGGTTATCTTTTGCTGTGCACGACCTTCTGGCGCAAAACATCATTAGTACCGGGCTTCTGCTAACGTTAGACAGGGTTGAACAATCCTCTCCTTACATGTTGCTCTTTGTAGCAACAAATATCAACTGGATCATCAGCAGTTATTTTTTTGGACTATACCGCGGTAAACATCAAAGCACGCATCATTTTTTTAGAAAATCGTTTTATACCTTCTCGCTCCATTTCCTGCTAACCTTAGTTTTTATCTACTTCTCGAACTATCACTATTCACGCGTTTTTACCATTATTTTCTTTTCCGGTTTTGGGTTGATCCTTTTTGTTAGCAGGATGTTGTATGTAGGAACGGCATTTTTCTTCAACCATAGGTATCATCAGCAAAAGAAAATTGTTTTTATTGGTTATAACGACATCACTAAAAAACTGGCGAGTCACTTTAGGGTCAACAATTCAGCAGCAGTACATGGTTATTTCGACACATCTGATGAGTTTGTTACCCCGCACGACCGGTATTTAGGGCGACTCAACAACTGTCTTGGTTATGCTTTAGAACACGAAATAGATGAAATTTACTGCAGTATCTCCCCCGAAAAAGATGATAGCATTTATGAATTGGCCCAGGCAGCTGAAAATGGTTTTATCCGGTTCAAATACGTTCCGGATTTCAGAATTTTCCTGCAACGGAATTATCATGTAGACTTCGCCAGTGACGTACCCATCCTTTCGCTCCGCACCGAGCCGCTGGAGGAGATTGATAATCGAATTAAGAAACGTGTTTTCGACATTGCATTTAGTACAATAGTGATCCTGTTGGTACTCTCCTGGTTGGTGCCGCTTATCGCTTTAATCATCAAATTGGATTCAAAGGGTCCTGTTTTCTTCACGCAAATGCGTTCGGGTAAAAACAATATACCTTTCCTGTGTTTTAAGTTTAGAACACTAAAGGTGAACGACCAGGCTGACCAATTACAGGTAACAAAAACCGACCTGCGCTATACGAGAATTGGTAAGTTCCTTAGAAAGTCCAACATCGATGAACTTCCGCAATTCTTCAACGTACTGCAAGGCTGGATGTCTGTGGTAGGTCCGCGGCCGCATATGCTGAAGCATACCGAAGAATATTCGAAGTTATTGTCGGACTATATGGTTCGCCATTACGTCTATCCAGGTGTTACCGGGTATGCACAGATCAATGGCTATCGCGGGGAGATAAGAGAAAAAGAGCAACTTTTAAAAAGGATAGAATACGATATCTATTATATGGAACACTGGAGTATGTGGTTCGATCTTAAAATCATTATGCTGACGGTTTTTAAAACCTTTCTACGTGATGAAAACGCTTATTGAGGAGACTTGCGTTCAAGTCAGGCGGGTGGTGTGACAGGAGTTATTTGTCTAATATGTGCCCACTCTCGAAAATGATGAGAGGGCCATCGGCGGTAGGCTTCGGTTATTACAGCAACGGGGAAGCTTAATTCAGGTAAGTTTTACTGTACGACGATGGGTTCTTATGTTGCTTTCTCAACTTTGCATTTTGTAAGCTTATATACAAATAGGTAATAGATGCGGAAACACATAAGAATAATAACAAATATAGGATCATAATGGCAATTAAGTCGTTGACAAATGCAACTCGCATGGAAAGCTGCTTCCGTATGAGTATACATTTGAAAACCTCAAAACCGATGCCATTCGTTTTTTTCGTTTTTAGCTATTTTACATGGATTTACAATCGTAAACCTCGTATAAATACCGGATTTTTAACCGAAAGATGTTAGTAGATCTACTGGAGTAAGAATATTGGGGAGTAAGTTGCACATTTTTCTAAATGGTTGATGGTTCCGATTTGATTTTTCAGCATAGCTAAGCCGGAGAGGAGCCTAACAAGAACTTTATTGCTCTGCCCTTTAAACAAGTGCTTATTGCGGATCAGAATACGGCAACAAACTAAAGGGACTCGTAACGTCTCTCCCTGACTAAGGGGAGTGGATTGCCAACAAGGTTTAGAAAGGGAAATGACGGGCCACCGGGTTCTGCAATCGTGTTTTCTGTCTTAACACTCGTCCTGCCTGAACCCTGGCCGCAATCTTGACATATCTCGCGCCTCTGTGCAACCCCCTGGTAATTAGGCGTGGAATCAAATATCTTATCACATTTTTCGTTATCAGGCATGCATTCCTGCTTAGCCGTCTCGAAAAATGGTTGCTGGTTTATTTGAAGCCGTCAACAGGAAGCATTGCAGATAATTCGTGTATGCATCCTTTGGTTATATGTATTCATCAAAGGATTGTACTAAAGGTTTAGTGCTGAGGAAAACCTGGTTTTAAATGTCGCCAGATGTGTTAACAGCGTCTAATACAAAGATCGGAACGGGGTAACCGCATTTTCGGTTTTAGAAAACGGCACCAAGCTTCCGTCGTTGAAAGATAGCCTGGTGCCAACCTTTTCAATTACGCGGATGTTCGATTAGCAATGGAAAGTACGTCCAACGATATTAACAGCATTTTTGCTTGTTCGGAAACTTTAAATTTATGACCAACGATTACATCTGTGTTGCCCATTTTAAATCATTAAAAAAATTCGGATGATTTTCTTTACTAAAAGAGCATAAAAACGGGTTATCTTTTCCCAATTTTGGAATGATACCGCTCCCCGGACACTATTTTTACACCATTATCGTTCTGATAATAACATCTTCAAGAACTTCAGCCAAACAAACGATCTGCTTCCCGTGAATGCATATAACGCTTATGCAACATGCCCGTGTAGCCAAAACCAACAATAAGTGGGACTGAGGACGGCGAAGCCGTGAAAGCCCCGGTGATATTTCTTCCTGCACTTTTATAAAAATCTTTCCGTTACATTAATTATTTATGACCTGCGGCCAATCCCTAAAAAACGTATCAAACCCGGCTTTAATAATCTGCTGTTTTCTCTTCGTTGCGTGCAGCTCATCAAAAAAGATCAACAGGGATTTCCTCTATTTCCAGCGAGGGCTCGACAGTATGGGACAAGTGAGGACGCAGGACCTCGTCATCCAGCCAAACGACGGCTTAAACATCCAGATCTACAGCAAAACACCTAACCAGGAGCAAACTGCCATGTACAATCTCGCTAATTCAGCGGGACAGGGATACGTGGTAAATAACAACGGTGAAGTTGAAATCGCGGTTCTTGGAAATGTGCAGGCTGCCGGTCTCACGAGGGCTCAATTACAACAAAGTATTGCCGACAAGCTTTCGGTATATATTAAGTCTCCTGCAGTCCTCGTGCGCTTTACAGATGTTAAGATTAATATATTGGGAGAAGTCGGTTCACCAGGTATTAAGAGCTTTACTAAAGAGCGAGTGACCATCATAGATGCGATCAGTGCCGCCGGCGACCTTACCCCAACAGGTAAAAGGCACGACGTGATGATCATAAGAGAAGAGAACGGAAAGCGTAACGCGTACAATATCGACCTTAGAAGCGGCAGCCTTTTTCAGTCGCCGGTGTACCAGTTGAGGCAGAATGACATTGTTTACGTGGGTTCGACAGACAAAAAGCTGAGGATGTTGAATCGCAGAACGGACGGGCAGTCAGGTCTCCAGGTCGCTTTAACGGTACTGTCTGTAGCAACCACCATCATTTATTTATTCTCGACTATTTTAAAATAATAATGAGCGACAACAATACTGAGCACCTGGTGGAGTCTCCCGATGGCTTAACCATCCGTGATCATCTTCAGAAATATCTTAGTAACTACCCGCTGTTTATAATAGCCCTTATACTCAGCCTGGGTATTGCCGTATTGTACATCCGGTACTCGGTGCCAAAGTACAAGGTCAATGCACAGATGTTGGTTAAAACGGAAGGCTCCCGTTCGTCTTCTTCGGACGACCTGATCGAGACCGCTTTGAGAGGAGCCAACGTAAACCTCGAAAACGAATTGCAGCTACTTAAATCAGTGGAGCTGATGGAAAGGGTCGTTACAAGAAACGCTTTCAATATTGTCTATTATAAAGTCGGTAACGTGCTGGACCTGGATGTATACCTCGATGTACCATTCCGGTTGGTGCCACACCAGATAAAAGACAGCAGTATTGCATTCAACATTTTAGTAAAAAACCTCACAAGGGAAGGCGGAATGATTGCACCGGAAGGCGCACAAGAAAAGTTTAGCAAGTTCCAATGGAGTACGCCTTTTACCATCGGTAATCAAACTTTCAGGTTGGTACAAACCACACGTTTACCCGCCCAAGCCATTACCTACAGGGCCATATGGAACCCCATTGATGCATTTGCGGAAGATTTAAAAAGCCGCCTTTATGTTGGCATGTTGGATAATAAAACAAGCATCATCGATTTAAGCATGCTTGTAGAGAACCTGGAAAAAGGCAAAGACTTGTTGAATTCAATCTGCACGGAGTACATCCAGGCAAATATGGAAGAGAAAGCCAACTCTGCAGACATGACGATCAAATTTATCGACGATCGTTTAAGTGTGGTTGCCGGAGACCTTGGCGGTGTAGAAGGAAACCTTGCAAACTTCCAGAGCGCCAACCGCATCTCGAGCCTTGGCGAACAGTCGTC
>JASLBT010000178.1 GCA_030146445.1 Segetibacter sp.
TGTATGCTATGCCTGTAGGATGATTTATAACATCAGTGCCGTTTATGGTAAGTTTTAATTCATGACCACGGTAAACGATACTATCCTGCTGCAACTCATATTCCCTTATCACACCTACTTCCCTATCGCCATACACGAAAAGGCGTCCACCTTGATATGAGACCCCCTGCCCAGCTCCCAAAGAATCGACGTTGTAAGCACGGCTGATTTCCATTTTTAAATCTGTTGAAAAAGCAAGGCAGATGAGAACAGCCACAAAACATAGCAGAACAGGAATCTTCATTTTGTTTATATAAGGTTTAGCGTCAACAGGCACTCATGTATCTATTTGTAAGTCTTAACGAACGGATTAACGCTACCGCAATCGCACATAAACGCTTTGATAAATCTATTTGCGACGCATGTTGCCATCCTATCGGTTTTACCACCTAAATCGATTGTGCAGGGATCAGGAAAATGTTGGATAAAAGATGTGAATATCAAGAAACGTCATAATGGGTAGAACCAGTTTTCAAGGTTTTTCTGATTTGATGGCAAATGTTACAACTCTGAATTACCTTATTGTCAAGACCGTGTTAACACATTATTATGCCTGAAGTACCGGCTGTTATCGTACATCGACCAGCGACAACAAACTTGCAGCACATATTATTATATAATCGATGGGCGTACATGGCAATAAAGATGTTCAACCGGAACTGAAAAAGACGGCATCACTTTTCTCCCTGCAACCATAAGTACCAGTGCTATTTTGGGAAACGCAGACCTGTGGAAGCGGAAAGCCTGAACCTTTTTTGAACAACGGGCCCAGGAAGATTACCATGCTTAAGCAAACCATATTGGCGCTCAGCAAAACGTTGCCGTGCAAGCGATCCGTCCGGATGAACGTTGAACGGTGCGACTACAATGTTGTTAGCGGAACAAGGTTGGTCCTGAAAAATTCCGCTTTATCAATCGCGAAAAAAGGTCGATTTGTAACTACGCTGCCATACATATTTCATTGTGGCGATATTCAATAGTGAACACGGGATGGATCTTAAAATGTCATAAAGGTTACCCGTAATTGTGTAACGCCGCCGGCTAAGCACTGCTGTAGCTTTGTGTTATCAAAAAACTTTGTATGGCAACTGAAAGCAACAGCTCTATTTACATTCCCCTGGAAGGGGTAGAAAGCGAACACTGTGCACTCATAGTAGATAAAGAATTAGGTAAAGTTGATGGAATTACAGCCCACCAGGTAGAACTGAATAACCATCGCGCTGTTATCCGTACCAACCATGCGGTAGATGTTTTACCGAGGGCGGTAAAAGCAATCAGGGAGGTAGGCTACGAGGTGGATACTGTAAAGAAAAACTTTCCTGTGCTGAGTATGACCTGCGCATCTTGCGCCAGTAGCGCACAAACGATCCTGGAGAGTCAACCTGGCGTAGTAGCCGTGGCGGTTAACTACGCAAATGCCACAGCCCTGGTAGAATACGTCCCTACAACTACTGATCCCTATAAGCTTAAAGAAGCGCTTCAGTCAATCGGATACGATCTTATGATCGATGAAAGTGAAGAAGCCAAAGATCAGTTGGAAGACTTGCAACGCGTGAAGTCTGAAAGGCTAAAACGTAAAACAGTAGCGTCGGTGATATTGTCACTACCAATCGTGATCATTGGAATGTTTATGATGCATCTACCCTATGCTAATTACATTATGTGGGTTTTGTGTACTCCCGTGATATTCCTCGGCAGGCAATTTTTTGCAACTGCATGGAAGCAGGCTAAACACCGCACGGCAAACATGGATACGCTTGTTGCGGTGAGTACGGGAGTAGGGTATTTGTTCAGCGTGTTTAACACCGTATTTCCTCAATATTGGTTGAGCAAGGGTCTGCATGCCCATGTTTATTTCGAAGCAGTTGCAGTTGTAATAGCATTCATCCTTCTCGGCAAATTGCTGGAGGAAAGAGCTAAAGGAAATACATCGTCTGCAATCAAAAGACTCATGGGATTGCAGCCCAATACGGTTACCGTTGTACATACGGGCGGGCACCAGATGGAAGTTGCCATAGCTACTGTTAAGGTGGGCGACACCTTACTTGTAAAGCCCGGAGAAAAGATTGCCGTAGATGGAAGCATCACCTCGGGCAGCTCCTTTGTGGACGAAAGTACGATCAGTGGAGAGCCGGTACCTGTAGAAAAGATAGAGGGCGATAAAGTTTACGCCGGTACCATAAACCAAAAAGGAAGTTTCCAGTTCCGGGCAGATAAAGTTGGTGGTGATACCATGCTTTCACACATCATAAAGAAAGTTCAGGAGGCGCAGGGAAGTAAAGCACCGGTGCAAAAGATGGTTGATAAAGTTGCGGCGGTTTTCGTTCCGATCGTAATAGTGTTAGCGATAATTAGTCTCATTGCCTGGATCACATTGGGGGGAGAAAATGGTCTTACTCACGGTGTATTAGCCATGGTTACCGTTCTGGTGATTGCTTGTCCGTGTGCTTTAGGCCTGGCTACACCTACGGCGATAATGGCCGGCATTGGCAAAGGAGCAGAAAATGGTATACTCATTAAAGATGCAGAGAGCCTTGAATTGGCGAGAAAAGTAAGTGCTATTGTTCTGGATAAAACAGGAACGATAACCGAAGGCAAACCGGTGGTTACCGATGTTGCCTGGCTTAATGACGACGACGGCAAGCTGAATATATTAGCGTCGTTGGAAAGGCAATCGGAACACCCCTTAGCAGAGGCCGTGCTGGCATATTCCGGCCAGTTGGATTACCTGCCGGTACAACAGTTTACAAGTATTACGGGTTCTGGTGCAAAGGCCCGGATCGAAGGCAAAACCTACTTCGTCGGTAACCCGACTCTGCTGGCAGCAAATGACATCTCGGTTGGCGCCGAAATGGCAAATGCTGCCGACAAATGGCTTGCGGAAGCCAAAACAGTGATCTACTTCGCAGATGAGCAGCAGGTTTTAGCAGTGATGGCAATTGCAGACAAGCTAAAGCCCACATCCAGGGAAGCGGTGAAACAAATACAGGATCTTGGTATTGATGTTTATATGCTTACCGGCGATAATCGTTCTACCGCAATGGCAATTGCCGGACAGGTAGGTATTACAGAGGTGAGCGCCGGGGTACTACCTGGCGATAAGGCAGAATTTATTAAAACCTTACAGGGCCGGGGCAAAGTGGTAGCAATGGTGGGCGATGGGATAAACGATAGCACTGCACTGGCGCAGGCAGATGTGAGCATTGCGATGGGTAAAGGAAGCGACATAGCTATGGATGTCGCGAAAATGACGATAATTTCTTCCGACCTGCTTAAAATTCCTGCTGCAATTAAGCTGTCCCGGTACACAGTAACAGCAATACGGCAAAATCTGTTTTGGGCTTTTGTGTATAATATCATCGGTATCCCTGTTGCCGCCGGCATTTTATACCCGATTAACGGCTTTCTTTTGAACCCGATGATTGCGGGGGCGGCAATGGCACTTAGTTCCGTTTCCGTGGTAACGAACAGCCTCAGACTGAGGTCGAAGAAACTGTAATCAGAAAATCTCGTAAAACATACCGGGAATTCTATAACAAACCCGGCGAACACTATAGTTAAATTTGTAAATAATAAACAACACAGTTATGAAAACAATAGAATTGAAAACCAACATTATGTGTGGGATGTGTATAGAAAAAGTCACCCCAACATTGAATGAAACCGTCGGTGCAGAAAACTGGAAGGTTGACACGCTGAACCCTAAAAAGGTGCTTACTGTAACCACCGAAGAACTTAGCGAAGAAGACGTTATTAGGGCTGTACAGAACGCAGGCTATAAAGCAGAAAAGCTGGTCTAGTTAACATGTTGAAGTGGGGCAGGATATTTGCCTCACCTCGACTTCAAGATCGCTAAGCTTTCCTTTTTAAACCAGGAAGAACCAGGTCTTGTAATTTCTTCATAACGGAATTTAAATTAACCTCAAACACACAATAAAGTGAAAAAAATCTTTTTGTTATCAACATTGACTTGCTACACGTTCATTTCAGCTGTGGCACAACATCACCATAGCAATCACAAAAAAACGACCGGGAATTCCGGTACGGAGGTAACCGCCAGGTCAACAGCAATCGATGAAAGCAGCCGGCAGCAGCTCTCGAAACTACTATCGTCATATTACAACATTAAAAATGCCCTTGTGTCCGGCGATGCTACCTCGGGGGCGTCAAATGCCGCCTTGTTTTTAAGAACAGCCAATACAATAGATTTCAAGGTAATCTCCGAAGGCAACATTCACATCCTTTCTAAAGATGCAGGTAAAATTTCCAATACAAAAGACCTGCAAAAACAACGGGAATACTTTGCAAACTTTTCGTCGAACATGGTTACCCTTTCAAAGGTACTGAAGACAGTAGATGAACCTATTCACGTTCAATACTGCCCGATGAAAAAAGCTTCCTGGCTTAGTAATGAAAAGCAAATCAGAAATCCTTACTATGGAAGCAGTATGCTTACTTGTGGAGAAGTGACTGAAACACTTTAGCGATAATGGCGCTTAAGCGCAACTAACTTGTTGGGAAAACTGTTGTTGACTTACCAACAGTTTTAACCCGGCGAGTATGCTGTTGCAAAAACAGCAACCCCCGGGAGGGCAGAGAGTTACTGATGCGACGACAGTTTTTGAGCGGTAAACTCCCTCAACGTCAGCAGTACGAATTTGAACTGCTAACAATTTTACACCTATCACAGCAGAAACCAGGCAGCCGAATTAAAGTTTAAAACAGCAGCAAACATGGCTTCAAGGCGTACTGCATGATGCGGGTATTTTTCGAACAGAGATTACCCCTGGGTGTCTGTGAGTGGACACCAGAAAAAGGGGGAGGTTTTCGAAGACCGATAGAACAAACCGGAAGGAATTCAAAATAGTAAAAGACCATGAAGAAAATATTTGTCGTTCTGTTGCAGCTGATCTTGTTTTCAGGGCTGGCATCAGCACAAACAACTAAAGTGATCTTCACTTGCCCGATGCATCCGGAAGTGAAGATGGCAAAGCCGGGCGATTGCCCTAAGTGCGGGATGACGTTAGAGAAAAAAAAGGTGAAGGTCAATGCACCAAAGACAGCTCCGGCTAAAAAAGGTGCATCAAAGAGCACCTTGATGAAGAAACCCGCCAGCAAAGAGGAAATTACGGAATTGGTGAAAGAAATGAAAGGCGTCGTGAAGGAGATGAAAACCACCGCGGCAGAAATGAAAGGGTTAGTCCAGGAGATGAGGGGTAGCACCAATGTGAACGAAAAAGATCACCGGGAGGAACACCAAATTCACCAAATGACCAGGGACAATCCTGATACCGGCAAAACAGTCACAAAGGTTGCATATACCTGCCCGATGCACCCCGAAGTTCAGTCAGACCAACCGGGTAAATGTCCCAGCTGCGGTATGACATTAATCAGACCAACCGGGTAAATGTCCCAGCTGCGGTATGACATTAATCAGGAAGACCGTTACGGTTAACGAATCAATGAAGCAACACGACCACCAGCAACCCGAGTCACGGAGCGTTTATACCTGTGTCATGCACCCGGAAGTTCAACAGGAGAAACCGGGTAACTGCCCAAAGTGCGGCATGACGTTGATAAAGAAAACGCTTCAGGCTTCAAAAGCGACAACTACAGATAACAACAATCCGGGGCAAAGCAACGTAGACGAGACACTTGTTGACGAAATAGTCGGCAGCAAGGTGGATTTCGGACCAGGAAAGACTGTCGTCTACCACCTGTATGTTCGGGATACAATGGTAAATTTTACAGGTAAAGCAAAGAGAGCCGTTGCAATCAACGGCTCCATACCCGCACCTACACTTACATTTACGGAAGGCGATACCGCCGAAATCTGGCTGCATAATCAACTCAAAGAAGAAACCTCACTCCATTGGCACGGGATCATTTTACCTAACCGGTTTGATGGCGTTCCCTTGCTTACAACAAAAAGAATAGGCCCGGGTGATACTTATCTTTATAAGTTCAAAATAGTACAAAACGGTACGTATTGGTATCACTCACATAGTGCGTTGCAGGAGCAGATAGGTATGTACGGTGCTTTAATCCTGAAGAAAAGAGAACAAGGTACGATGAACTACCCTGCTTCGACAGCCCGACAGAATGAGCCGCAAACGGAGACGCATAGCCATTCAGGTGGTCTGCCAATGAACCACAACGGAGCACTTAAACATCTTAATGTTGTGCTGAGTGAATGGGCGGATGAGAACCCCATGCAGACCCAAAGGAGATTAAGAACAGCAAACGACTGGTTTTCGATTAAGAAAGGAAGTACGCAAAGCTATTCAGAGGCGATCAAAGCAGGTCACTTTAAAACTAAAGTAATTAATGAATGGAAGCGAATGAAAGCAATGGACGTGAGCGACGACTGGTACCAGGAGTTCCTGGTGAATGGTCGGCCTGAGGTGGCAGAACAGGAGTATAAGGCCGGAGACAAGGTAAGACTTCACGTTGTTAATGCAGGTGCATCTTCTTACTTCTGGTTGGGATATGGTGGAGGAAAAATTACAGTTGTAGCGAATGATGGAAATGAAGTCATGCCGGTGGAAGTTGATCGGCTGATTATTGCACCGGCGGAAACGTATGATCTGGTAGTCACGATTCCCGAAAACATGAGCTATGAGTTCAGGGCGACGTCCGAAGACCGGACAGGAGCATCGTCGCTTTGGCTGGGCGCAGGAATGAAAATGGGGGCGCCAAAATTGCCGAGGCTTAAATACTTCGAAGGGATGAAGATGATGAACGATATGATGAACGTTGATGGCACCATGAAGGACATGGGCATGAACATGTCACTTCAGAAGATGGACATGAACATGGTCATGTATCCCGAGATTACAGGTGGTACCGGTGACACTGCGGCTTCGGGTAATAACAACCCTGAAAAACACAATACCGGGGCGGGCAATATGCAACACCACATGCACAACACCAGTATGCCTCAGGGCGGAGATATCGTAACCCTCAATTACGGTATGCTACGGTCTCCATTTAAAACATCCTTACCTGAAGGGCATACGCGAGTGCTTCATTTTAGCCTTACGGGTAACATGAACCGTTATGTATGGACGCTTGATAATAAGACCGTAACAGAAACGGACCGGATCCTGATCAACCGCGGGGAGAACCTTCGCCTGGTGCTTACCAACAACTCCATGATGCGCCACCCCATGCACCTTCACGGACATGACTTTAGGGTGGTGAACCAACATGGTGAATATTCGCCATTGAAAAATGTGATCGACATAATGCCAATGGAAACCGACACTATTGAATTTGCAGCCAACCAGGACGGTAACTGGTTTTTCCATTGTCACATACTCTTTCACATGATGGCCGGAATGGGCCGTGTATTTACCTATGCAAATTCTCCCGTTAATCCTGACCTCCCCAATGCTGAAGAAGCCTACCGTAAATTCAGGAAACACAAAGATCAAAACATGAAGCATTTTATGGCGCGGATAGGGCTGGAAAGCAACGGCAGCGATGGAGAAGCAATGCTTTCCTCAAACCGGTATGCATTGATAACGGAGTGGCGTCTCGGAATAAAAAACCACCATGGCTATGAAAGTGAAACAATGTTCGGGAGATACATCGGCGTTAACCAATGGCTTTTTCCCTACGTGGGCTTTGACTATCATAAAAATAACCGGGAGAACGAAACAGAAAAAAACTACTTTGGGCAAAACAGCAACCAAAACAACAGGAAAACATTTACCGTTGGCGTTCAGTACCAAACACCAGGTTTGTTTTTGGCAGATGCGAGAGTAGACGGGAAAGGAAAATTCCGTTTCGAGTTAAGCCGGGAAGATATCCCCGTTACCCCACGCCTAAGGTTCAATGTAATGGCGAACACGGATAAAGAGTACATGACAGGACTTCGTTACATTTTAAGTAAATGGATGACATTGTCCACGCACTATGACAGCGATATGGGACTGGGAGCAGGTATCACAATCACTTACTAAAACTTTTCTTAATCATCAAAATAACTTACATGAAAACAATCGTGATGGCTCTCGCTATGTTATTGGCAGTCTCAGCTACAACCTTTGCACAGGCAAAACAAAAAACTACCCAGCGCAGTCAAAAGACGAGGGTTTCTACAAAGTACACCTGTGAAATGGATCCTGAAGTCGTTAGAAGCAAACCTGGAAAATGTCCTAAGTGCGGCATGAAGTTGGTCGCAATAAAAGGTAAGAAGCCTCCCGCCGGGAAAACAGGTACGAAAATGTAACCCGAATTAACAAACCCTGCGATTGACATCTTATACGCATGCCTCCATCTTACACACAAGACTGGAGGTTAGTGCTTTCAGGCACACATCACCTGGAATTCAGTTGCTGCTTTCCATAGCCGCTGAATGCCGCTTTTGAAGGGTTTTCAGTAAGCAGGTACTACTGGTTTGGAAAGTCGAAAGCTTTTCGAACCGGTAAAATCAGCTTGCGGTCATACTGTGGCGGTGGCCCATCCGGCCAGAATTGCATTAGTCGAACATTTGATCAATGCAAAATCATGCATTTGCTGCGACCTCGCGAAATGAGGCTGCTTTACCCCTGGCGACACATCACAGCGCTAAAGAGCTAAAAACTGCAGCATCAATAAAAGGCATCAATGAAGGTACAAGCATTTGCTACTGCATCAAGGCGAGAGCCAGGCCTTCGCAGGTGTTATTGGCCCTTTGGTGGAAGTGCCTGCATTGATTGCCTTAGTAAACGTTGCCTTCTGGCTGCGCAGAAGATATTACCTGCCGCATAAAATTCAAAACGCCTAAAACACGGCAATGAAAATCGCATTATTTAGTGATATTCACGCGAACCTCCCCGCACTGGAAGCTTGTTTCAGGAGCATCGAAGCCCATACGCCCGACGCAATCTACTGCCTGGGAGATTTGGTTGGCTATAACATCTGGCCCAATGAAGTGATCAACGAAATCAGAAAAAGACGTATTCCGACAATTGCCGGAAACTATGACCAGGGCATTGGGCTGATGAGCGACGAATGTGGCTGCGCCTACAAAACAGAGCCGGAAAAAGACATGGGAAAAATCTCTATTTCTTACACAAATTCGCTGGTAAAGCCTGATGAGCGGAAATATCTAAGGACTTTACCGGCTCACATCAAAGTAGAATTCCAGCTAAATCAAGACAAGCTGAACCTCTTAATGGTACATGGTAGTCCGCGTAAAATAAATGAGTACCTCTTCGAAGACCGTGAGGAGAAAAGTTTACTCAGGATGATGGAGCAGGCAGACGCAGACATTATGTGCTTCGGGCATACCCACAAACCATATCACCGGATCTTAGCAAGTGATCCTGTCGACGGTTCCCATTTTCGTCATGCAATTAATATCGGGTCAGTTGGTAAGCCCAAGGATAATAATCCAAAAGGGTGCTATGTCATCCTCACGATCAATGCTGAAAGTTCAATAGCAAACAAAGATGCAATACAGGTTGATTTTGTCAGGTTTGAATACGATGTAGAAAAGGCAGCGAAGGCAGTAGAGAATAGTCCATTACCGAATGATTACGCTGAAATGCTTAGAAGAGGTTTTTGACGACGACTCAAATTAGTTGCTATAAAGCTGACCTCTTAACCGGAACGAGTTGCTCATGCAACGCCAGAAAAAAGGCTAACACAGGATTTCGCGTGTTCCGGTAAGCACTGTCCGCGGCTGCGGCAGGTCCTCCCCTCACATCTACCCACCGGGCTGTGCCCTCTTTGATCCCGCTGACAAACCAACCTTCATCGTCGTTTCCCGTTGTCTTGTTTTTGCCCGGGCAGCTTGATCGCCCCTGTAAAACAGGTCTTCGCTGCTGATACACTTTGCATAAGGGGCTTCTAAAGGCGAAGTACATTCCACCGGCACAGCATCCAATTCAGGTGCTTCGTCAAGGTCAGCGTTCGCCCAAGAACCCCGTCGCCATGGTAGGTTTTAACGACTTTACGTGCCCTGTACCCGGGCGAACAGCTGTGATTGCTTATATGTTACCAATTCGCAGTGCGACGGCGTGCTGACCATGACCGAGGCAAATCGCCACTGAAAGTCCGGTAATTCTTTAACTTCATTCAGGCTGGTATTCGGGAATGAGCCGTGTGCATTAAAATACCATTATAAAGCCGTCCAGGAGCGGTTTTGCTACGTCTATATAGTGGCACAAGATGTAGCTTAGCAAGCTAGTACCAACTAAACCTCCCCATCCGGACATGATCGAACAGCTAATGGACGGCAACTCAATAGTTGCGATAATCCTAAAAGCCACATACAACAATGATGGTATTGAATTCTTTACCCCGCTAAGCTTTTCGCAACAGCTTGGATATATGAAGCGGCCTAAGGGCTACGTTGTACCTGCACATATCCATAAAATTGTAGAAAGATCGGTAACATCGACCCAGGAGGTATATTATATCCGAAGCGGCAAAGTAAGGATGTTGCTGTTTAACACCAAACAGGTGCATATAGCCGAACGCATTTTACATAAGGGAGATGTAATTTTATTAGCCGATTGTTGCTATGGAATGGAAGTTCTGGAAGACTCTACTTTACTACAGGTTATACAAGGCCCTTTACTCCAATGTAATGAGGTGACGAAAGTGAAAGCAGAGAGTGTTGTGAGTTTTGAAAGCAACAATGCGCTTTGTTGAACTGCTCGGAATTAGTTGATACCGCTCATCTGAAAGGGTCGCCGAGGTTTGAGGTACAGCGTAAAATATGCAACAACAGATTACATGTTGCTTTCAGGGAAGCGTAAAGCGAGCAAAGGGAATAGCGTCTCTCCCATCTGTAGCTGATCCCTTGGTCGCACCTGAATAACCCGAATCCGTTACATCCGCCCGTAACAACTCCTGGCGCAATCCCAATTCTGGAAAATGGAAGATGTGAAGCTTTTGATTATTGAAGATGAGCAAAAAATAGCAGATACGCTGAAGGCTGGTTTAATGGAAAATGGCTACCTGGTAGAAGTAGCGTATGATGGGGAAACGGGGTACCAGAAATTCCAAAAGGACCGATATCACCTAATTTTGCTTGATGTAAATATTCCAATAATAAACGGTTATCAACTGAGTAGACTCATCAGAAGTAATAACACCGAGGTTTTGATAATTATGTTGACTGCCCTAAGTTCACTCGACGATATTCTTGATGGGTATGATGCCGGCGCGGATGATTACCTGGTAAAACCTTTTGAATTTAAGGAGCTCCTATTAAAGATCAGGGTCTTACTAAAACGGGCGATTAAGACACCTAGTGAAACGGAAAATGTTCTTAGAGCCTCTGACCTCGAATTGAACCTCGCCAGTAAACAAGTTAGAAGGGGAAGTTCGACCATCAAGCTTACCTTCAAGGAATTTTCGCTTTTACAGTACCTACTCGAAAATAAGAACAGAGTGGTATCACGGACTGACGTTATGCAAAATGTATGGGGGCTGGACTTTAACACCAACACCAACATAATTGATGTATACATCAATTATTTACGGAACAAAGTAGACCGGCCATTTGAGCATAAGTTGATCCAGACACATGTAGGAACGGGTTACATTTTAAAAGAGACATAAAGTAATGCCGGTCAAGATTAGAATTACCCTCATCGTAACTTTGCTGTTCTTAATTGCACTAGGGGTTTTTAGTGCTACCACTTATTACTTTTCATCCCGCGCCCGACTTAATAATGTAACGACAAGGCTAACAAACCGGGCAATAACAATAGGCCGGTTGCTAAGCCGGAACGACTTATTTAGCAGTGACATGATCCGAAGATTCGATTCGGCTACATCTATTGCATTTGCCAATAAAGTCATACAGGCCTACGATATCAATAACAACAAAATCTATGGCTATAGCACCCTTACCGGAGACAGTATCAATATTCAGCCTGAAATTCTTAACAAGGTCAAGCAGCAGGGCAAGGTCTATTTCAGGGTCGGAAATAAAGAAGCCGTTGCCTACAATTACGTTAAGGAACGTCACCCCATCATCATTGTATCCGCAGGGGAGGATATAGAGGGAAAAGCTAGTCTGACCCAGCTACGGAATATCCTGATCC
>JASLBT010000187.1 GCA_030146445.1 Segetibacter sp.
GTACAAAAGATCGACTCCGGCCGACTGCCTAGCCGCCCGTAACGAAGCTGCAACTGGGTTCCACCCTCGAACCATAAAAGCCTTTTGAACTAAACCACATTTATCATTAGATGCCGTTCTTTCCTTATTAATAAACACGACTTAAGAAAACCGCGCAGCGTGATTGAAGCTACAGCGCTTAAAATCAACTCTCGAATCCTTTAGAAAGCAGCAACCCATTTTGACTTTTACATTTTGAATTTTGAATTGGCTTTATTTATGTATCTCGCTCGAATAATGGAACTCTATATCAGGGTTGTTGGTTTTTTCGGTGTTTAAGAACCATTCGCTTTGCGCGAGGTACACCATGTTCCCATCTTTGTCTTCCCCGATGTTTGCCTGTTTAAAACGGGCAAAATCCTCCAGTTTTTTAGCATCCCTGGAGGTGAGCCAGCATGCTTTGTAAAAAGGCAAACTATTAAATTGAACCGAGGCACCATACTCGTGCAGCAGCCGGTATTGGATCACTTCAAACTGTAATTCTCCCACACATCCGATGATCTTTTTATTCCCTCCATACTGCGTAAACAGCTGCGCCACACCTTCATCAGTCAACTGGATCAATCCTTTTTCCAGTTGTTTCGTTTTCATCGGATCTTTATTCACAACCTCCTTAAAGATTTCCGGAGAAAAGGTTGGAATGCCGGTGAAGTAAAACTCTTCACCTTCGGTAAGGGTATCCCCAATTTTAAAGTTCCCGGTATCAAAAAGCCCTACTACATCCCCGGGGAAAGCTTCGTCGACCACTTCTTTTTCCCGGGCGAGGAACGAATAAGGCGCACTAAAACGCACGTCTTTGTCGATTCGAACGTGGTGAAAATATTTGTTGCGCTCAAACTTTCCGCTGCAAACACGTAGAAATGCAATCCTATCGCGGTGTTTCGGATCAAGGTTCGCGTGAATTTTAAAAATAAAGCCGCTGAACTTTGGTTCAGCCACGCTCACCGCGCGTAAACTTGTTTGCCGGTCGCGTGGGGTAGGAGCAATTTCAATGAATGTGTCCAGCAGCTCTTTAACACCGAAGTTATTTACGGCACTTCCAAAAAATACGGGTGCAATTTTTCCGCTCAGGTAGTCGGCTTCATTCAGGTTACCGTAAACCCCATCAATCAATTCTACATCTTCGCGCAACTGTTCAGCATCTCTTTCACCAATTTTTTCATCCAGCACAGAGCTCGACAGATCGTCAATAGAAACAACCGTCTCATCACTCGCCTTCGTATTCGCAGCAAAAAGCACCAGGCTCTTATTGTGTAGATTATAAACGCCCTTGAAATCCTTACCGTTGTTTATTGGCCAGGTCATCGGGTGCAGCGATATGTGTAATTCTTTCTCGATCTCTTCAAGCAGGTCAAACCGGTTTTTGCCGTCGCGGTCCATTTTGTTTACAAAAACGATCACGGGTGTATCGCGCATACGGCAAACTTCCATCAGGCGACGCGTTTGTTCTTCCACCCCGTTCACACTGTCTACCACGAGTACAACACTGTCCACCGCCGTGAGTGTCCGGTAAGTATCCTCCGCGAAGTCTTTGTGACCCGGCGTATCCAGCAGGTTGATCAACATATCGCGATATTCGAAACTCATTACGGAAGTCGCCACAGATATACCCCGCTGGCGCTCAATTTCCATAAAGTCGCTGGTCGCATGCTTTTTTATTTTGTTGCTTTTTACAGCGCCTGCCGTTTGAATAGCGCCGCCAAACAACAGGAATTTTTCCGTCAGGGTTGTTTTACCGGCATCCGGGTGGCTGATAATAGCAAAGGTCTTTCGCCGGTTGATTTCTTTTTCGTATTTCATTAGAGCGTGCAAAGGTAAAAGCAATTCAGCTTCAAAAAACGTAAGGTTTTCTAAACGTTAAGGTACCTTCAGCAAAGCTTATCTCCAAAAACCACATCGGATTCAACCCACCCGGTCTGCATTATCAGTGGGCTGCGTGGTAAAAACCTTCCCAATTGTCGCAGGCACAATAATTAGGTGCAACGGGTAGCCTCGCCTGGTTCAGCGGGTGCATCAAACAACAGCATGCAATTAACCATATCCGGCTATTCTACCGCGCTTTACAGTACATGGTATTTTATCAAGGAAATGCGCCTGCTGTTCGACGCCGGCGATGGCGTCGTTTCGGCGTTGCTGGGCACCTCAGGAAGGGTGAAGAATATATTTCTGTCGCATGCCGACCGCGACCACATCACGGGCCTTCTGCAGTTCAACCAATTGAATGCAAAAAGCGGATCACCTCAATTGTTTTATCCAAAAGATGCGCGATCCATTGGCATTTTTGAGCAATTTACCAAAGTTTTCGACCGGCAGGTAGCGGCTACAGTGTGGACAGGCCTTGCGGATAAAGAGGTGGTGCCGCTGAATGAGGACCTGCAGGTAATGGCGGGCCGGAATGGGCACGTGCGCGGCCCGACCGATGTGGTTAAAAGTTTAAGTTATGTGGTGCAACAAAGGCGTCGAAAGTTGAAGGCGGAGTTTCTTCACCTGCCCGCTACGAAGATCCGCGAGTTGCGTCGAACGCTCGGTGAAGAAGCCGTGACCGAGGTTCAACTTGCAAATATTGTGGGTTACTCAGGCGACACCCCGGTAGAAGATCTTAGTCGGTATGAGGGGTGCCAGGTGCTGATCCATGAGGCCACTTTCTTGTATAAACATGAACTGGGAGCGCCCGAAGAAAGGTACAATTATCACAGCACGCTCGACGAAGTTATTGCCGCTGCGGCAGGGATCCGGCTTGGTGCACTTGTTCTGGGACACTTCTCGTCGAGGTACAAAGCGCCGGAAATAGACCAGGCAATTTTTTCAATTTGCAGCCAAAACCACATAAACTTTCCCGTGTACCGTTTACTCCCTGGTGTCTATTACGAAAACATCCTGGCTAACCCCGATGCCCTGATCTGGCTACCAGGTTCCGACATGTAAGTGAACTATTTCGTTTCGCTTTTTTGATACACCAGGAAATGCTGGATTGGAAGAAAATCACCTTTATAGGTCAACCCGAACCCATTTGCCCCAAGTTCCTTGTTGAGTTGTGCAACGGTGGTTTTATGCAAAGCTTTTATGGGTACCGCCCGGTCCTCACCACGATATTCAATTAACAACAACTTACCCTTCCCTGTCAGCGACTTAGAGATCGATTGCAACACCTCAGCAGGATATTGAAGCTCGTGGTAAACGTCTACCATAATTGCGATGTCGATGCTGTTTTCAGGCAGGTTCGTCGCGGTTGCGCTGCCTTTAATGATCGTTACGTTACCGCTGCTGCGCTTTTTCCTGTTTTCCTCTAAATACCTGATCATCTCGTCCTGGATCTCAACCGCATAGACCATGCCCTTTGGCAGTCGGCTTGCTAGTTTAAAGGTGTAATATCCCGTTCCGGCGCCAATGTCGGCAACCCTGTCGGTAGGCGACAGTTTCATGCTGTCGATCGCCGATAAGGTATTTTCCTCGGTTTGTCGCTCATCCCTTTCCAGCCATGCTGCTCCCGAAGCACCCATTACATGCGCAATTTCGCGACCATAGTAAAACTTGCCGATCCCGTCACGTGAGGCGTTGCGGTAAGTATAACCGGTGTCTTCGAGGGGTTTAGAAGCAATCGGGCGGGGAGGAGTTCCGCAGGTAAACAGCGCCTGACTAAGTAAGAATATGAAGGTAATGGCAAGTTGCATGCAGGTACAACAAACGATCGGCCCGTTGGTTGAGTACGGGAATAACAGATGTGATTTGCTCCATGAAAGCATCGAACTTATTGGTAAAGGCGATATCTTTCTTGCTGAGCGTTTTTTGGCCGCCGGCAGGGTCAAGCGTGGCAACTTTGGTTGCGACGCTCCGTTCGGCTGCCGGGCTCCTCTATCGTCGAAGACCCGGCTGTTTATGAAATTTTGTTGCAGGGGTTCCGCAGTAGCCTATTTCGCCAAGGCATTAATGGCGGAATTTGCAATAACGTTAAGTACGCCAACGCCAAACTGTTCAGCCCTGACCTGGGCAAGACCAGCCTTTTTTAGTGCAGTCATTTTAACCAGTTCTTTATCACTGTTGATCAGCCATTCAAATTCGGCGGTTTTTAGGAGCCCCTGGTTTAACAGATCCATCCATCTTAATAGGTCCTCTTTTATCGACAACAGCATTTTCCTGCCATCTTCAATTGCTTCCTGCTTATACTTTGTTACCATGGATTGCGCCAGGGTGGCTATCTCCATTTCCATTTCTTTGATTATAGGGGTAAAATTAGCCATGCCTTGGGATTTAACGACAATAAGGTGAGGAGTATAAGAAATGCGTTTCGAAACCGCCGGGTAATCCACCACAATTCGACAACTATCTTTGCTTTTTACTTTCGAGTTCAGCGATGTTGTTCAGCAATAACTCAACCTGCGTAGAGGCCTGGACAGCCATCGCCGGCGACAATTGGTTCGCTGATTTCCAGGTATCGAGCAGGTTGAAGAGGTTGCCTTTCCCAGTCATCACCTGGTTCCACATGGCCACCGTGCTGCTGTTGCCTTTTCTCATCTTTTCATTTTCCATTGCTTTCACCACTGATGCTTTCAAAGCTTCAGCTTCGGCAGCATGTAGGGAATATGGCTCGCTAGACTTTTTGATAAGTGCCACAGCCTGGTCTTTTATCGCGATATCATCGTTGTAAGCCGACGAACTGTAATGCAGACCCGCACAACTCATGAGCAAACCAATAGCAAAAAAGAAAATTAATTGCCTTAAGCTGTTCATAATGCTTGATGGTGCGTACTCTTAACCGTTTTCTGCTTAGCGGGCTTACTGTTGTAGGATTTCAGCGAAGTCCTGCCATGATGTTTGGTCATAATGGCAGTGCTAAAATGAAAAAGACTTTTGATAATTGCAAGTCTTCCCAAAAGAATCAGCGGTTTTCCTTGTTGTAACACACGCAGTACCGGGCGTTTGTACACGCAGGATGCAAAAATGGACCTATCACCGGCATATAATTGAACGTTTACGGCCGAACCTCACAAGCCGGTTGCCTGCAAGTGAAATCATGCAGTTGCAGTTAAACGCTCTAAAGACTTGAGGATGCGCTCGTAAGTTTCTTCCTGGCTGAGTTCTTCGGGTTTAAACCCTTCGCCGATAAGTACTTCGTACAATTCGATATACCGCTTGCTGATCGTTTGCACCCAGCTTTCGGTCATCTCCGGTACCTGCTGACCATCTTTGCCCATGAAGTTATTGGTGATCAGCCACTCCCTTACAAACTCCTTACTCAGTTGTTTCTGTGCTTCGCCGGCAGCGAGCCTCTCTTCGAAGCCAGCGCCATAAAAATACCTTGAAGAATCAGGGGTATGTATCTCGTCCATCAGGTAAATCTTGTCTCCCAATTTACCAAATTCATATTTCGTGTCAACAAGTATCAATCCCCTCTCCTTAGCAATTTGCTTTCCACGTGCAAACAACTGGAGCGC
>JASLBT010000200.1 GCA_030146445.1 Segetibacter sp.
AATCAACACGGAATTAATTACCACATGTCCCCGGATGCTGCGACATTCTGCCATTATCAGGAACAACTTGAAGTACTGCTAACCGAAAACGTCGGAGTCGTCAGTTTTACTTTTGGCGTACCGAACCAGGAATTTATCCGCAACCTTAAGCAACATGGCACCGTGTTAATCGGAACATCTACCTGCACGGAGGAAGCAATTGTACTTGAGAAAAATGATGTTGACATTATTGTTGCCCAGGGTATAGAAGCTGGCGGTCATCGTGGTACTTTTTTGCATACAAACGCAATTCCACTCATTGGATCAATGTCGCTCATTCCTATGGTTGTTGATGCCGTAAAATTGCCGGTTATTGCTGCAGGCGGCATCAGCGATGGAAGAGGCATCAAAGCAGCTTTTACGCTTGGCGCTTCGGGTGTACAGGTAGGAACTGCATTCATTACCAGTGATGAAAGTCTTGCAGGTGATTCGCACAAGTCTGCAATTACCCAATCCAAAGATGTAGATACGGTAATTACCAACGCCTTCACGGGGCGATGGGCAAGGGGGCTAAAGAACGAATTTATCACAGCGGTGGCTGCATCCGGGCTCGCTGTCCCCTCGTATCCTTACCAGATGAACCTTACCCAGCCGCTGCGGCTGGACGCCAGGCACAAAGACGGTAAGTCTTTTTTGCCCATTTGGGCAGGGCAGTCGGCATCGCGCTCGAAACAGCTACCCGCTGCAGAAATCTTTCGGGGCCTGATCGAGCAGTCAGGTCTTAATGAATAACCAGCCTTCTTTTTGTTAGCGCAAATTCGTGTACAGTATGGGCTGTTACGGTTTTTGCATGCGTTTTCAATGTGTGTTGGCACTGTTGCTGCAAACGAAATGAACGGCAATCGATGAGTAATATATTTAGTATTTCTGAACCGGTTAAAGGGTAAAAAAAGAAAGTGCACAGTCATTAACAAGTTATAATTACCTTTTCAAAAAACATCCGTTTAACGTGAAATTAGCCGCAATAGACATAGGCAGCAATGCTGCACGCCTCCTGATTACCGAAGTTGTCGAGGACAACAATAGTAAGCCTGAGTTTAATAAGCTTAATCTTGTTAGGGTTCCTTTGCGACTTGGCTTTGATGTTTTTGAAACGGGTACGATCTCACCACATCGCACCCGTATGGTACTTCAAACGATGAAGGCTTATCATTACCTCATGAACGTATATGAAGTAGATACGATGATCGCCTGTGCCACCAGTGCTATGCGGGATGCAGCAAATAGCCAGGATATAATCTCAAAAGTGAAAACAGAGACAGGGATCACAATAGAAGTTATTACCGGCGACTTTGAAGCTTCCTTAATTTATGAGAACCATATTGCGGAGAATATGGATACCGATCATAGCTACCTCTATATTGATGTAGGAGGAGGAAGCACGGAGCTGACTTTCTTCTGTGATGGCGTGCTCATATTTAAAAAATCGTTCAACATTGGTACCATCAGGCTTCTGAAAAATATGGTTAACGAGAGTCACTGGAATGAAATGAAGGAAGTGATAAAGAATCAAACCCGCGGCTACAAGAAAATCGCTGCCATCGGAACAGGTGGGAACATCAACAAGGTTTTTTCAATGAGCAAAAGGAAAGACGGTAAACCCCTCAACCTTGAACTTTTACGCGACTACTATAAGGAGCTTTCAGCCGTGTCTCTCAAAGACCGGATATCACTATATAAGCTTCGTGAAGACCGTGCAGATGTGCTTGTACCTGCCCTTCAAATCTATATCAACGTGATGCGGTGGGCCGTTACCGATGAGATTTATGTCCCTAAAATCGGGTTGGCAGATGGGCTTGTACAACACCTCTATGCGCAGCTAAAGCGTTCTGACGGCATTAAGAAATGAAACTAACTTCTGCGAGATTTCAGCTCCTCACCATCTTCTAACCAAACGTTTTGCCCAATTCTTTCGTCTTTACCAAGAAATTCTTCCATGTCGACGCACAAAGAAATTAAAAAAGTCACCACGAATACGCTTCAACGCCTCAAAGGGAAAGGCGAAAAAATCTCGATGATCACTGCCTATGATTATTCGTTTGCCCGGTTATTTGACGAAGCGGGAATTGACGTAATTCTTGTTGGCGACAGCGCCAGTAATGTAATGGCTGGTTACGATACCACGCTCCCGATCACACTCGAACAAATGATTTACCATGCTTCCTCGGTAATAAGGGGGGTAAATCGTTGCCTCGTTGTTGTTGACCTGCCATTTGGCTCCTACCAGTCGAACAGCGAAATTGCGCTTGCTTCAGCAATTCGGATCATGAAAGAAACCGGCGCACATGCGATCAAATTGGAAGGCGGTGAAGAGGTTGCAGAAAGCATCAGCAAAATCGTAAGAGCAGGCATACCCGTTATGGGCCACCTTGGCTTAACCCCGCAGTCGATATATAAATTTGGTACGTATACGGTCCGCGCCAAAGAAGAAATTGAAGCAAACAAACTAAGGGAAGACGCACGGGTGCTGCAAGAAGCCGGATGCTTCGCCACCGTGTTAGAAAAGATACCAGCAACTCTGGCCCTTGAGGTGACGGAGAAATTAACTATTCCTACCATCGGGATCGGTGCAGGGATGCATTGCGACGGGCAGGTCCTGGTAATGCATGATCTGCTTGGCATTAATACTGAATTCAAGCCACGGTTTTTGCGCACTTATCTAAATATGGCCGAACAGGTAACAGGTGCTGTCCGCCAGTATATTTCCGACGTGAAAGAGAGCCGGTTCCCCAACGAACAGGAGCAATACTGATGTAGAAGAAGATTAAGTTCATGGCGCGCTTCCAAAATTAAAACCTGACCACTATCCTACCTTTGTTTTTATGAAAGACGAAAACATGCCGGTTGAAGAAGAGAGCAGTGACGAGCTTTATGAAAAGAAAGTTATCCGTACCGACAAAGGCCAGGAACCTTACCGGATAGACAAATTTTTGATGAACCGGATTGAAAATGCGACGCGTAACAAAATACAACACGCCATAGAAGCGGGTCTCGTAACGGTAAATGGTAAGCCGGTTAAAAGCAACCACAAGATCAAAGCGTTCGACGAGATTATTGTATATACCGACCAGTCTCCCGAAAGCCTTGACGTAGTGCCAGAAGAAATGCAACTCGAGTTTGTGTATGAAGACGACGAGGTAATGGTGATAAATAAGCCCGCCGGCATGGTGGTACATCCAGGCAGCGGCAATTACAACGGTACGCTGTTAAATGGTATTTCCTGGTACCTGCAGCAGCAAAATCCTAATATCGATGAAAAGGTATTGCCCAGGTTCGGACTGGTGCACAGGATAGATAAAAATACCAGTGGGCTTTTGGTAATGGGCAAAAGCCCGCACGCAGCTGCTCATCTTGCCAAACAGTTTTTTCACCATACCGTTCAGCGAAAATATCTTGCACTAGCCTGGGGAGATATGGAACAGGATGAGGGTACTATCGTTGCTCATGTTGGTCGAAACCAACGATTTAGAAAACTCTTCGAGGCCTATCCGGACGGTGAGCATGGTAAGGAGGCGATCACGCATTATAAAGTACTCGAGCGATTTAACTATGTTACCCTCGTGGAATGTGTTCTTGAAACCGGCCGAACCCACCAGATCCGTGTTCATATGAAACTTATCGGCCACACGCTTTTCGGCGATACCACTTACGGCGGCGATAAAATACTTAAAGGCACGATATTCAGCAAGTACAAACAGTTCGTAGACAATTGTTTCGAACTTTGCCCCCGCCAGGCGCTGCATGCGAGAACACTTGGCTTTGCCCATCCGCGTACAGGCGAAAACCTGTTTTTCGAGTCACCGGTGCCGGCCGATATGGAACAGGTAATTGATAAATGGCGGAAGTACGTGAGCACGAGGGTGAAAGAATAAGCTGCCAGCCATCTGATCTACCCGGTTTGTACTTTATTTAGCACCCTTATTCGCCGGGAAATCCAAACGCCGTCAGCCTGACAACGATCTCCTCATCTGCGATACTACGGGTCGATGCTGATGTTAGTGTCTAATGTTTTTTGAATGTATTTACAATTTTAAAGCTGATCACCACATGCAACAAAATAATCCGCCTATCGAAATTCCCGGCACACCGGAACATAAATTAGCTGAGGGCTATGTGCCCCAACGTTTCAACATAAGGGTATATGGTCTTTTGGTATGGGAGGATAAATTGCTGGTGAGTGATGAATACATAAGAGGCAACTACTTCACTAAGTTCCCGGGAGGAGGGCTCGAATTCGGAGAAGGTACACGCGACTGCCTTAAGCGCGAGTTTATGGAAGAAACCGGTCTTAACGTTGTGGTCGGGGATCATTTATATACTACGGACTTCTTTCAGATATCGGCATTTAACCACAAAGACCAAATCATCAGCATTTACTACTTTGTGCAGGCTGAAGCGGCAGGGAGCCTTGCTACAAAAACCGCCCTGTTCGACTTTGCGCAGCAGCAGGTTGCTGATCCAAAAGGGGAAAGCGAAGTGTTCAGGTGGATACCGCTTTCGGAAATAAGCCCTGATTGTGTGTCGTTGCCAATAGACAAACACGTGGTTATCCTGTTGCAACAATATTATCGTCTGCCGCGGCTGGACTAGTCATAGCCGCTTTCTTCATTTGCATAGCAGTTTCTTTACCCACATACTTGGCTATCTGTTTTTGGGCCAGGTAAATTACTGGTGTAAGCACGATTGCCATGGTAAACTTATACATGTAATTTACAAGGCAGATGGCCAACACCAGTTGCCAGCTCCAGTCTCTTCCGATTTTGAAGGCGATAAAAAGCACAATAAAGCTGTCGATGAACTGTGAGACCAGCGTAGAGCCTGTCGCACGAAGCCATATCTTCTTTTCGCCAGTTATCTTTTTAATTTTGTGGAATACTGTTACGTCGACGACCTGGCTGATAAGAAATGCAGCAAGGCTGCCAAAAATGATCCACATCCCCTGCCCGAAAACTACGTTGAAAGCATTACGCATGTCGGGTACGCCATCATTGGCGCCGCTACCAATCCAGAAGTCGGCAGGAGGGATACTGATGGCAAGATAGAACATCATAAAGGCATAGGCGATGAGTACAACTGCTGTATAGGTAATTCGCCGCACGGCACGGGGGCCGTAGTACTCATTTACGATGTCGGTCATAATAAACTCCAGTGGCCATAAGAGCACACCACACGTTAGATTGAATGACAAGCCGGTTTGGCCGAAGATGGTGAAATTGGCAGGTGCAACACCAAAAACCTTTTCCAATGAAAATATTTTACCGCCAATGCATTCGGCGATGAGTGCGTTGGCAACAAAGAAAGCTGCCATTCCAATAAACAACTTCGTTGGCCTGTCTTTAAGAATGTTGTGTATCATTAATCAGAAAATATAAAATAGGCTAATTGGAAAAGGAGAAAAATAAGGTTCACAATTGCTAGCCAGGCAGGTAAGCCGGTTGGTTGTTTGCGCATATATACGTACAACCGGGCGCTGTGCAGCGCGACATTCATCATTACCGACATGATCCAACCAACTATAATGATAAAACCGTTCAAAGCTTGTGGAAGTGGTATTTGCGTGTGCCGTAGAAGGAAACATAAAACAAAAAAAATGTTGCAAATGAATGCAACACGGGCCATAAATAAAAGCCAGGGCATGGAATAGTTTCGTGTAAAATAGCATTATTTTGCCAACTCGATAACGTAACAACATGAAGAATTTAGATTGGAAAAGGATTATCCCACATGCAATTGCAATTGGTATCTTCCTGGTGGTGGCGCTTGTTTACTGTAAGCCGGCTTTGCAAGGCAAGGTGTTGCAACAGAGTGATATTACGCAGTGGAAGGCGATGAGTAAAGACATTTATAATTATAAAGAAGTTCATGGTGAAGCACCACTTTGGACCAATGGCATGTTCAGTGGTATGCCCGGTTACCTCATTGCTACCCGTACCAATAATGTGTTGCCCTATTATTTTGCAGAGGCACTGTCGCTGTTTTTGCCAAAGCCATTCCAGTTTTTTTTTCTTGCATGTGTTTGTTTTTATTTTCTGTCGCAGGTGCTTCGCGTTAATACCTGGGTCGGTGTTATTGGTGCACTCGGTTATGCATATGCAACCTACAACCCCATTATTGTAGCAGAAGGACATGACACCAAGATGTTGTCCATTGCACTGCTACCCGGTTTTATCGCCTCGATTGTACTCATCTATGATAAACGATATTGGTGGGGCGCAGCCGCCACGGCTTTTTTCTCCGGCGCACTCATCAGCCAAAATCACTACCAGATTACGTATTATGGACTCATCATCGCAGTGATGATGACCATCGGTTTTATTGTATACTGCGTACGAACCAAACAGCTCCGACACCTGGTGGTTGCGGGAGTGATTACGTTGCTGGCGGGTATTGTCGGTACTTTGTCTAACGCAGTTGTCATATTGCCGAATTACGAGTACACGCAGGAAACGATCAGGGGGGGCAGTGAATTAGCCGATGCCAAAAGCAACATCGGGAAGGAAGGCTTGAGTAAAGATTATGCGTTTAGTTACAGTATGAACAAAAGCGAATTTTTCGCCCTTATGACCCCGAGGATTTTTGGCGGAAGCGGTAACCACATGGAGGTCTCTGAGGAGAAATCAAAGGCAGTTGAAGCATTACAAAGTATGCCCCAGGAGCTTGCTCAGAATCTGCAGGGAGCATTAAGGTTTTACTGGGGTGAGGCGCACAACTCGGGCCCTCCCTATGCGGGGGCAATCATCTGTTTCCTCGCGATCATGGGATTTGTGATATTGGATAATCGCTACAAATGGTGGATACTCGCTACTATTATTCTTTCCATCATGATGAGTTGGGGAAGTTTTTTCGAAGGATTCAATACCTTTCTTTACCAGGTGCTGCCTATGTACAACAAGTTCAGGGCTCCGGGTATGATCATCGTTATCCCTACACTGCTTTTGGGTATGATGGCGATACTTACGTTGCATAAACTGCTGTTTGGTTACAGCGACAGTACCGTTCTGTTAAAAGATATAAAAAGGGGCCTGATCGCAACAGGGGGAATATTTGTTGTTCTGCTGGCGGTGTACTTTAGCCTCGATTACAGCGGAGAAGTAGATAGAAATATGCTTGCTCAAATTGCACAGATCCCCGATCCGGCGCAGAAAGCAGCGATAGAGCCGCAGGTTCGTTCTTTTGTAAATGGCTTGCGCGAAGACCGCCAGGGGCTTTTTATGGGTGACATCATGCGCTCGTTTTTCTTTATTGCTATTGCAGCAGGAGCAATATGGTTGTTCCAGAGAAAGGTATTGAAACCCGCAATTGTACTGGTGGTGATTGGCCTGATGTCGTTTATCGACCTGATGGCAATTAACGTAAAATACCTGAACGCCGACAATTACCAGGACAGGGAAGAATACGATGCAACCTTCTCCCCATCTCCTGCCGACCTGCAGATTTTACAGGATAAGGGATATTACCGGGTTTTGGATGTGGCAGGGGGAGACATCTCCAATGCATTCAACCATGGTGCGCTTCCCTCCTATTTTCATAAATCTATCGGCGGATACCATCCTGCCAAACTGAGCATTTACCAGGACCTGATCGAAAAACAGTTGTATAAGTTCCCGAACTGCCAGCCGGTAATCGACATGCTGAATACAAAGTATATCATTTACGGCGACCGGCAGACCCCACAGGTTCAGCTGAACCAGGGTGCTTTGGGTGCAGCCTGGTTTGTAAAAGGTATCCGGCTGGTAAATACGCCTCAGGAGGAGATGTCGGCATTGGATAACCTGAACCCCCGCGATACTGCCGTTGTCAACAAGACCTTTGCCAATGTAATCAAACCGGGTTTTACACCAGACACGGCAGCCACCATCACGCTTGTTAAAAACGAAAATGATATCGTAACATATAAAAGTAAAAGCGCTACAGCACAACCAGCTGTATTCAGCGAGGTATATTACGATAAGGGCTGGAACGTTTATGTTGATGACAAAAAGGTGGACTATGCAAGGGTAAACTATGTACTCCGGGGTATGATGGTGCCCGCGGGTGAACATACGATTGTGTTCAAGTTTGAGCCGAAAAGTCATGCCACAGGATGGACCCTTACCACCATAAGTTCGATATTAATGGTCTTGCTATTAGTTGCTGCCATTTACCTGGATATTCGAAAAAAGAAAGATACTGCCCGCTAATAAGAGACCCCGTTCAGGGGTCTTTTTATTGAAACTGGTCCGTCGAATCAACCTCTTGAACATTAGGATTGGCAACAGGTTCGTTGACGAACGGCCATCGGGATTCTTTCGGGAACATGATTTCGTAGCACCCGACATCTCGTCCATTTGTGATGCTTGCCGCCGTTATAACCCCAACTGAACCTCTCCGCGGTCGCTAACGCGGTTGAATAATGCGTTGATAGTACAAGCGAGCGTGGCAACGATGTGAAATCAAAGTTCTACTGATGGTTACCAAAAGGCCTTTACGCAGCTCCATTTTAGCGTGGATTGTTATTGATAGTCGTTAGCTAATGGTTCCGAAGGGCCACATACGCAAAACCATTAAATTGCAGCCATGCCGCCCCTGACCATAAGCGTAATCATGCCCGCGTATAATTGCGCGAAGTACTTGCGTGAAGCGATCGACAGCGTACTGCAACAAACTTTCGCCGACTTCGAATTTATCATTGTTAACGACGGCTCTTCGGATAACACGGAAGACGTGATTAACATGTATACTGACTCACGGATTGTGTACCTGAAAAACCCGGTAAACAAAGGGTTGGTTTATACTTTGAATTATGCTCTATCGAAAGCAAATGGTATATACACTGCCCGAATGGATGGCGACGACATTTCTTTACCTGAAAGACTTCAAAAACAACTTGATCACCTGGTGAGAAACCCGGGTATCGATGTTTTGGCGACACAGGTGAGTTTAATTAATGAACACGGTAACGACGTCGGCATCTGGAACGAGGATATAGAACATTCCAATGCCAGTTCGATCAGGCATTACCTTCCTTTCAACAACTGTATAGCGCATCCTACAGTGATGGGGAGAACGGAAGTTTTTTTAAAGTACAAATACCTGCAAGCACAGCGGTTATCGGAAGACTACGACCTTTGGCTGAGGATTATAGCAGACGGCGGGATCATCGACAAGCTGCCACAGCCTTTGTTAATGCACCGGATCCTGGCCAGCTCATTCACCAGGACGCAGAAAATAAATGTTTACTACAAGCTTTCAAAGGTAAAATGGACGTTCTTCAAAAGCCAGTTAAAAAAAGGCAGGATCAATAAAGTGGTACTGATGACTTTTATGGCGGGCATAGCGGATATATTGAAAGGAACCGGTAAAAACATAAAACGACTGACCAGGAATTGAAATACCGCCTGTACATATTAAAGAGAAATATCGAGGACCTGTTCATTTTGCCTTTTGTAGTAATTGGAAGACTGATTGCCAGCATTCGGCCGTTGAGTAGAGCGTATGAGACCTTTTACTTTTTCCCGTTCTACCATACCGGGGGCGCTGAAAAGGTGCATGCGCTGCTAACACAGGCAACGGGCAACAAAAACTGCATCATCTTTTTTACCCGGAAGTCACACGACAAAAATTTTTATGACGACTTTGTTCAATCGGGTTGCACGATACGGGATATCTCGCGGTATACCGACAACAAGCTGCTTTATGCGCTCAACCTCGTTTACCGTGGCATTGTCACGGCTTATATCAACAGGCAGGAGTTGAAGCCGATTGTGTTCAACGGGCAGTGTAATTTTGGATATAAGATATCTCCATGGGTTAACAGCAACGTGCCGCAGGTTGAACTGATTCATTCCTTTAATACCTTTTCGTGGATCAGGATACCATACATCCCGTTTTATGCACAAACGGTGATGATCAGTAAAGTGCGTGTTGAGGATCACTTAAGGCAGTACAAGTCGTTGGGTGTTCCCGCTACTTATGCACCGCGGATTAAACATGTTGTAAATGGGGTGCCATTACCAAAACAGAACGTGGCTAAAGATTATAGTGGCGTACTGCAATTATTGTATGTAGGCCGCGGTACCGTGGAAAAACGCGTGCATATTGTAGCAAAAATTGCAATGGAGTGTGCGCAGCAGCACCTGCCGGTGCGGGTGTCGTTTATGGGCGATGTGGAAACTGCGATACCAAACGAGTTGAAAGCCTACTGCAACTTCCTCGGTCATAAATCCGCGGCGGAAGAAATCGAAGAGGTCTATTGGCGCACACATATGTTGATTATCACCTCCGACACGGAAGGTTTTCCCATGGTTGTGGAGGAGGCGATGGCAAGGGCGTGCGTCATATTGGCCACACCGGTAGGCGATTTGCCCGTACACCTTAAACAGCACCTAAACGGATTTCTATTCTCAAGCATCATAAATGAAAACCATATAATTACCGAAGGTGTTGAATTTATCGCTTCACTCTGCCGCGACCGGTCGCTGGTTGAGAAAATGGGTAGTGCTAACCAGGAATATGCGTTTGCACATTTCGGTTTAGAAACGTTTAATCGTCATTACCAGGCCATCTTTAAACAACTAAGAAACGCTGTTTGAAACCGATAAGCTTTATCATCATTACGTATAACCGGGTGAACGATACACTCGGTTTATTACAGAATGTAAGTTCATTAAATCGTGCGGCTGAATTGCTACAGGATGTGATTGTCGTCAACAATGCTTCAGCAGATGATTATGGCCCGGTAAAAGCATTTATCTCAAACACGCCTGGTATTCCGTTCCGGTTTATCGACGCACCGGAGAACCTTGGCGTAACCAGAGGGCGCAACTTTGCATTACAATTTGCGCAGGGTGAAATCGTGATATTCCTGGATGATGATGCCGTTCTGCAAAACGATGACGCTCTTGAAAACGTACTCACAGCATTTGAAAAGAAGGGTTTTGAAGATCGGCCAGTAGCGATTGTTTCATTCAAGGTGTTGTATTACGCGACACTCGAAATGCAAAAAAATGCGCTCCCACACAAAAACTTTGATAAGTTTAAAGATAGCTCCGGCTTCTTCACCTATTACTTTGCCGGCGGGGCACATGCGATAAAACGCACCGTGTTAAACGAAGTTGGCAACCTGCCTGCAGAGTTTTTCTACGGGATGGAAGAGTACGATCTCAGTTACCGGATCATTGAAAAGGGGTATTGTATCCGCTACGACAGCAGTATTGTTATGTTGCACAAGGAAAGCCCGCTTGGGCGAAAACCAAAGTCGGATAAGCAGAGAATGATGTGGGTAAACAAAACTAAAGTTGCCTGGAGATACCTGCCAAAGAGATACTTTTACTCTACGGCTATTATGTGGTCGGTCGAATACCTTCGTCAGGTTGGTTTTGACCCGGAAGGTTGGCTTCGCGGGTGGAAACTGGTAATGCAGGTGCCACAGAATGAACGTCGAACCCCACTAAAGGCGCCGGCAATAAAATACCTGCGTACTGTAGGTGCAAGATTGTGGTATTGAAAACAGAAGCGGGTGTTTAGCCGACGAGTGTGGCAGACTCCATGGGAGTGACCGGTTTTATTGTATCGATCTTCTGCAGGAACAATTTTAGTCCAACCTTTTTTGCCGGGGTCAGATCGTAGCTGATGTTTTTGGTAAAGTATGTCGTGAGGTCGTACAGCTTGTAGGGGTTTTCTGCTATTACCGCCTCGATGTTCGCCAAACCAAATCGATTAGCCGCATTGAAGCGTTCGATGAATTCAGCAGGAATTTTTTTGTTTGCCACCCATGCAGCAAAAACAAACGGGTGCCCCGTTAGGTCGATCCATGCTTCAGCGAGGTCGTACACAAATGCAGACTGCTTTCTTTGTTCGAATGCCCTGTCGCCTATTACCACTCCGGCAGTTGTTCCCTTAATATGCTGCCTGAAATCTTCCCTGGCGTCTACAAGTTCCGGGTTGATGTTCCAATATTCATGAATGAGCACCCTGGCCAATGCCACCGAGGTCCTGCTTTGGTAATCGAGCAACACCGATTTAACCTCTTGAACCGGAACATCACTAAAAAGGCAAACCGAGCCGACGGGCCCTTCAGCTCCGATGCAATAGTCAGAAATAATGGAATGTTCAGGTAAAAAAGGGATAATCGCCACAGGAACGAGCCCTATATCGATTTTGTCATGCAAAAGCATAGCAGCCACGTTGGCGGGATAATCTTCCACAAGCTGCATCTCCGGCATCTCAAATCCATGCTTAAAGCCATAAACAAGCGGCCTCGTGTTCAGGTAACTTACTGCTCCAACCCTTATACTATTCTCCAATTCAACTAAATTTGGCTGCAAAGAAAAACGTTTTTTATCAACCCGGCTGTAGCCCTCGTGTTAAACATCGTTGCCGCAACTGGTAGATGTCTAACGGTCAGGCATGATGCGCAACTTGCATAACTGCACCGTAGTAACATTACTCAACATGCAAATGTTCATTTGCGATTCGATTCGCGTTACTTTTACGCCCAACCCACAGGCGTTTTTACACCTGCGCTGGAAAAGCAGAGCGTCGGACCTTAAACGCGGCTAACAATACACCAGGTTAAGCTTACCGGGTATATCAATTTAAAATTAAAAATGGAACTCAACCAATTAACTGCAATAACCCCGATCGACGGGCGCTACCGTAAACAAGTACAATTTCTTGAAGAATACTTCTCTGAATATGCGCTTATCAAGTACCGTGTTTGGGTGGAGGTGCAGTATTTTTTATTTCTTGCCGATAACAAGTTCTTTACACTGGATGCAAAAACGAGGAATGGACTGAAGAAAGTCGCCGAAAATTTTAGCCTGGAAGATGCCGGCAAGATCAAAGAGATCGAGTCGATCACCAACCACGACGTAAAAGCAGTTGAATACTTTTTAAAAGAACAACTTGACATCCTGGGTGGAGGTGAGCAAAAGGAATGGATACATTTTGGGTTGACTTCGCAAGACATCAACAATACTTCAATACCACTTAGCTGGAAGGCTTGTATGGAGCACGAATACCTTCCTGCGCTGGCCAACCTCCAGCGTTTATTGCGAAAATTTGCAAGCGAATGGCGTTCTGTGCCGATGCTGGCGCGCACACATGGCCAGCCTGCATCGCCGACAATACTGGGTAAAGAAATTATGGTCTTTGTCGAGCGCCTCACCAACCAGGTAAACCTTTTTTCTCACATCCCCTATGCGGCAAAATTTGGAGGTGCAACAGGCAATTTCAATGCGCACCATGTGGCTTACCCCGAAAGGGATTGGGTTAAACTAGCCAACAAGTTCGTGGACAATTTACTTGGTTTGCAACGGATGCAGTTTACCACGCAAATCGAACACTATGATAACCTTGCAGCTCATTTTGACTGTATTAAAAGAATCAACAACATTCTCGTTGACCTGTGTCGCGACATGTGGACGTACATCAGCATGGATTATTTCAAGCAAAAAACAAAAGCCGGTGAAGTAGGCAGCAGTGCAATGCCGCACAAGGTAAACCCCATCGATTTCGAAAATGCCGAAGGCAACCTGGGTATGGCAAATGCTTTACTGGAGCACCTGTCTGCAAAACTCCCGATCAGCCGGCTGCAACGCGACCTTACCGATAGCACGGTTCTCCGCAATCTCGGTTCTCCCGTGGCGCATACGCTTATCGCCATCAGGTCGCTGGAAAAAGGGTTGGGAAAATTGTTGTTAAACGAACAAAAAATACGTGAAGACCTGGAGAACAACTGGGCCGTCGTTGCCGAAGCAATACAAACCATTCTCAGACGCGAAAATTACCCGGCCCCATACGAGGCACTAAAAGAACTTACCCGAGGCAAAACTGCTATCGGCAAAGACGACATTCAGCAGTTTATACAACACTTAAAAATAAGTGCTGCGGTTAAAAAGGAACTAAAGGCAATTTCACCCGCAACCTACGTTGGCGTGAATCCTACTTTCTAATGCCGTAACTAAATTGCATAAATCAATGCGTCGAGGTTGCAGTTTTTTTGTACGCAACGGCAATAATCCTTTTCAGCACCATTGTCGGTCCGGCTGGGCCCTGTCGTGAACCCACATGTTTGAATTTAGGTTTAGTTGTATTGGACGCCTCCAATACCTGCCAAGCTGCAGGCATGGCTACGCAAGCGGTGGGCCTTTCGCTATCACTCCACCACAGCTATACTGCAATGCCTTCATCGGGTTAGTCCTTTTTGGAACGCTTGAGCCGGCAGGTGCTGCAATACAGGCGCGGCAGTTAGGTAAAGTGATCAGGTTCTGCAGCTGCATCTTTGGAGAATAAGCAATGGCGG
>JASLBT010000282.1 GCA_030146445.1 Segetibacter sp.
TGGAACCAGTCATAAATACGTGGCAGGGCAGGCGATCGCATACCTTCAAAAAGCAAATGCGAAAATCATTACGATTCATCTTGGTAATGGTTGCAGTATGGCAGCGGTGAATGCAGGGAAATCTGTTGATACAAGCATGGGCTTTGGACCACTCGGCGGCCTTGTAATGGGAACCCGGTCGGGCGACATTGATCCGGCCGTAATCTTCCACCTTATCAATCAAATGGGCTTCGATAGTGAACAGGTGAATAACCTGCTCAACAAACGAAGCGGTATGTTCGGACTAACCGGTTTCAGCGATATGCGCGACATTATTAAAGCGATAGAAGAAGGCGACGACAATGCCAGGCTTGCTTATGCCATTTATGCCTATCGGGTAAAGAAATATATCGGTTCGTACGTAGCCGTGATGAACGGGCTTGACGCGCTTGTTTTCACAGCGGGTGTAGGAGAAAATGACCCTGGGATCCGGGCATTGATCTGTGCTGAACTGGATTACCTTGGCATTGAAATCAGCGAAGCCAACAACCAGCAAAAACTACGGGAAATGCGGGAGATTAATCCTGCAGGTGCGAAAGTGAAAGTACTGGTGATACCTACGAACGAGGAAGTGGAAATTGCGAGGCAATGTTATGAACTACTCAACGGGGCATAGTGAACATGCGAAAGTTACCGGTTGATGAAAAGTAAGCAGCGGCTTACCTTCATCAACGACGCCTGCTAACAATATGTTTCTTATCCCACAACTGCGGCACCTGCTTCCGCGACGATGTGGTCGTTTTCAACCGTACTGCCCGAAACACCAATTGCTCCAATGATCTCCTCGCCTTGCTTAATCAATACACCACCGGGAAAACTGATAAGTCCCTGGTTCGAATGTTCGATGTTGTACAGTGGTCCACCGGGCTGAGAAAGCTTGCCAATCTCACCGGTGTTCATATTGAAGTAGCGTGCAGTTTTGGCCTTTTTTATTGCGATATCAATTGATCCGAGCCAGGCATCATCCATGCGGGTAAATGCAACGAGGTTGGTGCCTGCATCTACCACCGCAATGTTCATTTGTAACTTGAGTTTTTTCGATTTGTCGAGTGCCGCTTTAACAACAGCTTGTGCCTGTGCCAGGGTGATGTTCATAATGCGTACGTTTTAGTGATTTTAAAGATAAATATAACAAAGTCAGTTGCCAGATAACAAGCGTTTTGAAATAATGTTTGCTGCGAATTCTTGTTGATTATTTTTTGGCAACCATTGACAACGGCAGGTCTTTTGAGCCTGTCGCAAACGGGGGCCCGGCGAACAAAACCTGCTTCAACGCTGTTTATACCAAAAAAAGCTTGAAAAATTACCTGGTTATCGGAGGTTCGTCGGGGATCGGTAAAGCCCTCGTGCAGGAGCTTGATGTTCCGGGCAATAGCGTGTTTGCCACTTTTAACACGCAGGAAAACCTAAGCCATGGAGCGGTATCTTATCACCAAATGAATGTGCTGGATGATAACCCTGCTTTAGATTTTTTACCTGAACAATTAGATGGCTTTGTTTATTGCCCTGGTACAATTAATCTTAAACCATTTGCTCGTATAAAGCCGGCGGATTTTGTTGCCGACTACGAACTGCAGGTAATTGGTGCTGTTAAGATCCTGCAGTTGCTGTTGCCCAGGTTGAAGAAAAGCGGCAATGCTTCAGTGCTGTTTTTCTCAACTGTTGCAGTGCAGTCGGGTTTCAGTTTTCATTCGCTCGTATCGGCTTCGAAGGGTGCCATCGAGGGGCTTACGCGTGCGCTTGCCGCCGAACTTGCCCCCACGATAAGGGTAAATTGCATTGCACCTTCGATAACCGATACGCCACTTGCCGCAGCACTGCTTAATACCGATGAAAAGCGGAACGCAAGTATTCAACGCCATCCCCTGAAATGTATTGGCAGTCCCCACGATATTGCAAAGGCAGCAAGGTTCCTGCTTACTGAAGCAACCCTGATGACGGGCCAGGTCCTGCACGTCGATGGAGGATTGTCAAACGTAAAACTCACCTGATGAAAATATTGCTGACCGGTGCCACGGGCTACATCGCACAGCGGCTTTTGCCTGTTCTGCTTGAAAACGGACATGAAGTAATCTGTTGTGTTCGCGATGCCAACAGGTTTGATACGGCAAAATATGCGAGCTACAACCTCAAAGTTGTACAGGTAAACTTTCTTGATAAAGCGACGCTTAACGTGATCCCTGGTGATATTGACGCCGCCTATTACCTCATTCATTCAATGTCGACAAAGGGGGAAGACTTCAAGAGCCTTGAAGAAACGACGGCTATCCACTTCCGGGAGAGAATTGAGCAAACAAATGCAAAGCAGGTCGTTTACCTGAGTGGGATCATCAACGAGCAAAAGCTATCAAAACACCTGGAGTCGCGGAAGAAAGTTGAAGAGTTGCTTTCACAGGGTAAGTATGCGTTTACAACACTAAGGGCAGGCATCATCGTGGGATCCGGAAGCGCCTCGTTTGAGATTATTCGCGACCTGGTAGAAAAGTTGCCGGTTATGATTACGCCTCGTTGGGTGGAAACGCTCTGTCAGCCGATTGCGATCAGGAATGTGATCGAGTTCCTGTATGGTGTGTTACTGCGCCCGGAAACCTACGGCCAAAGCTTCGACATCGGTGGACCGGATATCATGAGTTACAAACAGATGTTGTTGCAGTTCGCAGCTGTTCGCAAGTTGAAGCGACGAATATTTGTGGTGCCGGTTATGACACCGCGGCTGTCTTCGTATTGGTTGTATTTTGTTACGTCCACATCGTACACGCTTGCCGTTAATCTGGTGGATAGTATGAAGGTAGAGGTCGTTTGTGAAGAAAATAGCCTAAAAGATCTGCTCGGCATAACCCTGATCAATTATAAACGATCCATTGCCCTGGCATTTGATAAAATTGAGCAGAACCAGGTATTGTCCAGCTGGAAAGATGCTCTTACCAGCAACACGCTGTACTATGGCATTTCGAAGCATATCGAGATACCGGTAAACGGTTGCTTCACGGACAAACGGCAGCTGAAGATCTCTGACAGCAGCAAGGTACTTAAACGTATCTGGGCGATAGGTGGAAGTAATGGATGGTATTATGGAAACTGGTTATGGGGTATTCGTGGTCATCTCGACAAATTGGCGGGTGGGGTAGGCTTACGTCGTGGAAGAAAACATCCGACAGAGATTTCGGCAGGGGACACCCTTGATTTCTGGCGCGTCCTTTTGGCGAGTAAATCAGAGAAACGGTTATTGCTTTACGCCGAGATGCGCCTGCCGGGTGAGGCATGGCTGGAGTTCAGGATAAATGCCGAAAATGTACTTGAACAAACCGCAACTTTTCGTCCATTGGGAATACCCGGGCGGCTGTATTGGTATGCGGTACTGCCTTTTCATGGTTTTATCTTTCGTGGCATGATAAGGAACATAGCAGCAGAAAGTAGGTTAGCAACCGTTACATAGGATTACTGTCTTTAACGCCTGGCCGGTCTTACATTAAGGCCGTAATACACATCTGCAGGGTTGTGATGTCCTGCGTAAACACGTTCGAGTATGTGGTACAACGTTGGATCGTATGCCTTGAGGTCATCAGGTGTTTGAACCCGGGTTTGCCCGTCATAAAACTCGTAGTTCGACCAAAACCACCATTGAGTTCCCTCGGCCCAATATTCAGCTACTGTATTTATTGCATATTGACCCTTGTACAAACCTTTTGACTTAGCTGCCTGGTAGGCAGGTTCAATTTCGGCAAATAGTGCGGAATCCGCTGACCGGAGCGCCCCCATCATATTATGACTGAATTCATGCACAAGGATGTTTTCGCCATAGTACCTTGTGCCTGGATAGCCAAGCAGGTTTTCTTCGGCACATGATGTTACGGTGCCGCCCATACCGCGGGCACGACGGTTCCAGTATTCACGGTCGCTCATACTTGCGATACCGCCCGGTTTATCGTAATTTTCTCTTTCCCCCGGGGTTAGTCGGCGGTCGTCGCGGGTCGGCTTTTTCCAATCCCGTCGTTCCGGCAAGTCGGTCTCCATTTCCGACTGGGCCATTACCAGCACGCGTGCTTTTCTATTGATCAGTGCATTCCTGATATCAGCCCTTTTTACCAACATGTAGTTAACAATATCCCGTGCAATCAGCAAAGCAACGTCTGGCACCTTAGCCGACGACACGATCGGGATTCCATAAGCGTCGGCATATTTTTGGTAAAAAGTATCAAGGGATAATGCCGCTGGTACTTTCGTAACCATGGCACCGGCGTAGTCACTGATAAGCGGCTTAGATGTGGCAGTAACGGAACTCGCCGAGGAATTGTTCTGACTCAAACCAATCGCAGGCAAAGCGAACAATAACGCGGCTACCGTGAAAATAGAAAGCGGCTTATTTTTATTTTTCATATTATCGCGGAACGTATTGTTTGTGACTACCGGCCATCTTGCATGGTACGATAAAGTTACTTTTCCCGGCGCAGCATTCTTCGCCGTTAATAACCTGTTTTGATCGGTTTTTAGCTAAGCTGAGCTGCTTTGGTCCTGGTTTGATTGCAATCGGGGTTCCGGCGCCCATGATAGGACAAGGCAATTCGCTGTTTAAGCAGCTTACACAAACCTTGTTTGTTGGTGCGGTACTCTTGAAAGTATAGTGGCACAACATTTATTGATATCAAGCGACTGGCACACGCGTATCGTTTGCCGGTATAATACTTCCGGGCGTAGGATTGTTCCTGTGCCCGGATTCAACCTCTAAAAGTTCTTTTGACACATGCTTCAAAATCCATTTAATAGTTTCTGGATGGCCGGTTATGAATGTACCGATAAGCTAAATGCTTTTGGTAACCGGGTCGATTTTCTTGATCTAACCGGGCATCTGCAGCTGATTGATCAGGATTATCGTTCCCTTGGTCAGTTTAACATTGAAACAGTAAGAGAAGGCATTCGCTGGAGTAAAGTTGAGACGAGCGCGTACCGCTACGATTGGTCAACAGTTAAGAGGATGATCGAATATGGAAAAATGCACCAAATCCAGCAGGTTTGGGACATTTGTCATTTTGGTTTTCCCGACGATCTTACCCCCCTTCATCCTATGTTTGCGCGGCGCTTTGCAGCAATCTGCCGCGCCTTTGTAAAATTCTACCGCGACTTGCAGCCTACCGGTCCCCTGATTATTACACCCATAAATGAAGTGAGCTTTTTGTCCTGGCTTGGGGGAGAGGCGCGCGGTACTTCACCATATTGTATAAACCTCGGCTGGGAGGTGAAGTATAGCCTTATGAAAGCGTACATTGAAGGCGTTGCCGCAATCAAAGAGGTGGATCCAACAGCACTGATACTTACGACTGAACCGTTGGTAAATGTGGTTCCGCCGCTCAATCCAACTGAGGAAGAAATAGCATTAGCGGCCAGTTTTCACGAGTTTCAATATCAATCTGTCGACATGTTGCTGGGGCGTATGTGTCCCGAGTTGGGTGGAATGCCGGAGTATATCGATATGCTGGGATTTAATTTTTACTACGACAACCAGTATACACCGCATGGTACAGAATTACTTCCGTGGTGGAATGAAAGCGACGATCCAAGATGGGTTCCGCTTCACGAGCTGATGCGAGCTGCATACGAACGTTACAGTTTGCCAATTGTACTTTCAGAAACCAGTCATCCCGGCGAACATCGCCCGAATTGGATTGAATTTATTGCGAAGCAGTGTGCGGTTGCGCTAAAGCAAAAGCTGCCGTTGTACGGAATATGTCTTTATCCCATCATAGACAGGCCAGACTGGGATCATCTCTCGCCGTGGCACAAGGCCGGTTTATGGGATCTCGAGCCCCTGGAGAACCATCCGCCGAAACGTGTGTTGTGCCAACCTTATGCCGAGGCGCTGCGATCGGCCCAGGCTATGGTACATGAGTTGCTCAAAAGTGGAAAAGCTAACGAGTTTAGCAAATCGTCACCGCTTGCGGGGAAGCTGCCGGCTATGGCTTAGTATAAAAACAACCAGCCGCTTTTAACGGTAAGAAAACAAGGTGCACCTGGTTTGAAATTGGGGTACAAAACTAGCGTGTGCGATAAAGCGATCTTTTTGGTGACAAAACCAAATCTGCTGCCAACGCTGATTGGCAACGAGCAGTAAACCAGTTTGAAAAGGTGTACCCGTGCTTTAAAGTTGGCTTTTACACCTGTGTTGATCCGGCAGCTGTGTTTACGGCATTTAGCGGATTCTTCCGGTGACGACTAGTTTTTGGTGACTTTGTATTTTCTGTTCACCTTAGGATTGTTGAAATAGCGGTTTAACTCTTCCTCGCTTAGCCCGCCGGTATCCAGTGTTGGAATGTCGATAAGCTGTACCTGAATTTGTTTGAGGTCGTCTTTCAGCTTTTTAGTTTTAAATAAGATCTCCGGATCGCGCTCGTTCAATAAGGCGTTATCCGACAAGGAATATTCAAGTCGCCGGATACTTGTGCGAACAAGTGAGGCCGAATTTTGCTCATACGACTTTACCGGTGAAACAGCTTCTTTCACGGGCACAAGTGCAACCCCAACACTCGGTAAAATTCTTCCGAGTTGTTTTTGCCCCTCATTACTCATTGTCGAAAATACGGTACCACCCAATGCCGTTGTGCCCGACACGAGGTCGAAACTTGTGCGGGTGTTCTTTGTTTTTTTGATCTTTTTATCAAGCTCCTTAAAAGCGAACTTGAGTTGAAGTATATAGTAATTAATATCGTTGACCACCCTCCGGTATTCGAGGTTACGTTGGGGGTAATTTAATGCGTCTTTTACGAAAATCCTGACAACGGCAGTGTCCCTCGTCAGAAATTTGTTGGTCCCTACAAAAGTTACCAATAGCAACCGTTGTTTTGCAGTATCGCCGTCCTTTATGAAATCGTATGGCACCCTCCAGCTGAAGTCCTCATCGCACTTGCGCACAAACCGGTAATCTTTCAGGGGCAGGCTGGTGGTTGTTGAAATATTTTCAATCGGAAAATTACCGAGTTCGCATTGAACTTTGAAGCTCAGGCTGTCGCCTTCATCTATATACAACACACTACTCACGGTGGGCTTCACCCGCGAAGCGATGATCTCAGTGCTGTAAAAAACCAGTGTAAAAAAGGTGTCTGCTCTTTCCTTTGGGTTTGCGAGGTTTTGTACACCAAGCTTAACCTTATATTCTTTGTCGTATTTTAACCTGCCCGATAAAAACAACGACTTTTCTGCCCTGAATGAAAGCAGGCCGTTGTCTTTATTGATCTTAAGTCCCAACGGTGCATTCCTCAAAAACCAATAGAAACCAGACTCATCCTTGTTAATATCCAGCTTGTAGGTGAGGGATGAATCTACGTGCAGCGTGATGTATGGATTAAGGTTGGTGATCCGGAGCGTAGTGTCCAAGGGTATAGGGGCAACGGCAACAACCGTATCAATCCTCGGAAGCGTATCCTTATTTACGATGGTGTCTGTTATCGGAACGACTTCCTGTGCAGGTAAGTAAGTGGCCCGCATCGACAGGATAACAAGCAAACTTAAGAAGCGAACAATCTTTAAAATCTGCATCATGGGCGCAATATTAAATAAATTTTAGCGAGGTGATTTCAATCCTCCTGGCAATTAAAGGCCGCTTTAGACTTTCTTTAGCAGTAATCCTATCCCCGTCCCTGCACATAACGAAAAACGGAGTTCTTTATTCCATCCGTAAACAATTGCAGCTGTAGAATGATTGGGCCTGCTGGATGGGCTGGTGCTGATCACCCGCTGTAGGGTAGCAGCAGGTAAAATGTCGGTCTGGAAAGGCTACACTTCCCGGCCCAAAACCGCAACTGCTAACCTCGGGCAAGTTGGGGTTTATTTGTCAAACCCATAAACTGATCAACCCTTACCTTTGCCAAATTGATTTTTTTTACCATTTGTTCCGCGGATGAGAAAATTATACACTTGCAAACTGCTAGGCTTTATCATTTCTATAAACGCTGTAAATGCGCAATTCAACGACAGCACATTTTACCACGTCCGTTATTCTACGACCGGCATTATCAACAAAACCAACGACGTTAGTTCTTATGTCTTAACCAATGCATTCAAGTTCAATGTCAGCAGGGACGAGGTACAGCTCAATGCAAATGCAAGCTGGATTTATGGATTGCAGCAAAGCCGGCTCACTAACAATGACTTCTCCTCTGCTCTTGATTTTAACCTTTACAAAACACTGCCCCATTTTTACTACTGGGGCCTGGCCACATACGACAAAAGTTTTTCGTTGAAGATCGTTGAGCGTTACCAGGCAGGGGTTGGCGCCGCGTATAACGTGTTTGACCGACCCGATTTCGCGCTCAACCTTAGTAATGGCTTATTGTATGAAAACAGCAACCTTAAAATAAACGACACAACAAACAACCGGTACAGGGTGTTCAGAAATTCTTTCAGGCTCCGATACCGGCTGGTAGTTAAAGAATTAATTGTGCTCAACGGTACAAACCTGTTACAGAATGCACTTAATGCCGAAAACGATTACATCGTCAGCTCGGTTAACAGCCTTTCGTTTAAGGTTCGGCAATGGCTGAGTTTAACGGCTTCTGCTACCTACAACCGCATACAACGAACCAATCGGGAAAACCTCTTATTCACTTTTGGTTTAACGGCTGAGAAGTATTTCTAGGTACGTGCTTCGAGAGAGAAGGGGTTTAGATTCGGTTGCTCACCGGCGAGGCGTCGGTTCATCAGCAAAGCACCAGTGCTGTTATCAACAATGATGTGAGCCCGTGCCAGATCGATCATTTTTTCCCCGGCTTTCACCACAATTCAGCATCTTGGCCAGTGGGACTGCGCCGTAGCGTGTACACGCATCTTTGAATTGAGGTTAGTTGTTTTTGGTTCCCGATGCATCCCAGGTTGCAAGCATCGCTATGCACGGGGTCGGCCTTTGCACTATTACTCCGAAAGTGGCTATACTGCAATTGCTTCAGCGGGTAGTCGCATCCGACAGCGTGAGCCGGGTTGGCGCAGCAATTAAGTAAAGTGATTAGGTTTGCAGCTTCATCTTTGGAGAATAAGGGATAGCGGAGGTCTTTATAACCGTTAGGGCTTCGCCGGCGGACGCCCGCCCGGATGATTGGTTCAGATGTTGGCGGCGCGCTCTTGTACTGTCTTGCCCGCCGCAGCTTCAACCAACTACCGGGTGCCAACACAACCAGGCTGGATTTTGCGCATTAATCCTTTCGGCGTGACGCTTCCGGATAGCGTGCCGTTGAGGGTGATATCACCAATTGTTGAAAATGTCGGTACTTGCAATAACTTCTAAACACCCTGCAGAAAATCCAAATAATTTTCGTGCTTTACCAGTTCGGATGGCTGCAATGGTATTTAGCAGTTTGGTTGGGGTCATTTTATTTTTTTCACCTTAAAAGCAAACATATGAAAGCAATTCAGTTGGTCATTGTCGCCTTATTGGCACTTTCAACGGTATCGTGTGTTAGTCGCAAAAAGCTGTTGCAGGAACAGCAACGATATAATACTTTGAACAATTCTTATGGGGTATCTCAAAGTGAACTCGAAAAGTGCAGGCAGGCTGCCGATGAAGCGAGCGTGGCCAACGCTCGTCGGAAAGCACAATACGAAGCCGACATCGATAACCTCAATAAACAGCTTGCCTTCCTAAAGGAGAACAACAATACCTTCCTGAACCAATTAAAAGACCTGTCGGTTTTGTCAACTACGCAGGCTGAGAGCATTAAAAAGTCCATGGAAAATATTGGGTCAAAAGATACTTATATACAGGATCTGCAGCGGGCGATGTCGAGAAAAGACTCACTCAACATGGCGCTTGTGATGA
>JASLBT010000294.1 GCA_030146445.1 Segetibacter sp.
GGAGAGATTATTGCGGTTGGCGAATCGGTGCAGGAATGGAAGGCAGGGGACAAGATTATGGGCGCCACCAAATTCGGGGGATATGTTTCGCACATCAATATACATCACCGTTACGTGATTCCGCTGCCGGCAGGCTGGAGCTTCGAGCAAGGTGCCGGCTTCCTGGTGCAGGGGCTAACTGCCTTCTATGCGCTTACCGAACTTGGTAACCTTAAGCAGGGGCAAACGGTACTCATCCATAGTGCTGCCGGTGGTGTGGGTATCATGGCGAACAGGATAGGTAAAAAGTTCAATGCTTACACCATTGGTACCGTGGGTAGCTCGAGGAAGGTGGACTTTCTTCGTGAGCACGAAGGCTACGACCAGGTGATCGTACGGGACAACCAATTTTCTGATAAACTCCGGCATGCACTCCAGGATCGCCCATTAAACCTGGTGATGGAATGTATTGGAGGCAAGATCCTGAAGCAAGGTTGGAAGGCTATGGCGCCAATGGGACGGATGGTGGCCTATGGCAGTGCCAGTTTCACCACGCATGGTTCTGCACCTAACTATCCTAAACTGATCTGGAGATACCTACGGCGGCCAAAAATTGATCCTTTGCGTTTGCCTACCCAGAATAAATCATTGATGGGTTTCAACCTGATCTACCTGTATGAACAAACCGATATGATGCACGAAATGCTGAGGGCTTTACAGGCGCTCGAACTTCAGCCACAACATATTGGGCATGTCTTTCCTTTTCAAGCAATGCACGAGGCAATCTCACTTTTTCAACGCGGAGAAAGCGTAGGAAAGGTGGTGGTAATACCTGCCGGATAAAGCTGTGTATGAAAACTCGACAGAAATTACCGGTGAAAATTACGGGAGAAATTATTTTGAAATTCCTGAACTGGACTGCCATACTGTTGTCAGTGAGTGAAATTAGCTTTGGTTTATTGAATAATAAATAACCACTAAAGCATCTCTCATGAACGGTACAACAACACAACCCCCGATTGCAACAGTAATCACCAGCGCAGAACTGCTTGAACACTGGCAGGGACACAGGCGGCTGACCCGGAGGATCATAGAAGCGTTTCCTGAAAAAGAGCTCTTCGAATACAGCATAGGTGGTATGCGTCCTTTTGCTGCTATGGTGCAGGAGCTGCTTGCGATAGCTGTTCCGGGACTAAAAGAAATCACCGGCGGCAAAACGGAAGCCTTAAATGAGCACCTTGATGTAAAGAGCAAGTCTGAGATACTTGATTTATGGGATGCTGCTTCGGAGGACATCAATACTTACTGGGCACAAATTCCTGACGAACAATTTCACGACAGGGTACTCACTTTCGGCAAGTATGAAGGAAGCGTTTTCTCGTCAATATTATATTTTATCGATAATGAAATTCATCACCGCGGAGAGGGGTACGTGTATTTGCGGTCGCTTGGCATTGAGCCGCCTCCTTTCTGGGCAAGGTAAAAGTTGTTGCCTAATCGAAACCACCAACAGTATGGATGTCGCCTGCATTGTGTTACACCAGTACAGGGGACCCGCCAACGAGTTAAGGGCAGGCTGCAAACAGGGTAAATAGAACCGCCAATTCCCGGTAGAAAAAACCCGGATACGGTTGCGTATCCGGGTTTTTATTGCAGTGATGCCTGGGAAAGTGGTTATCGTAGCAGCACTTGCGATCAGGAGTTTGTAAAGTTAACTTCTTCACGGTTAATTTGAACCCCCGACACGTTTTTGTTCCTCCTGAGCACTACTGGATTTACGGCGTTGCTGAATGTTCTCGCCTTTATTGAAGCGGTAGGTGAACGTAAGACCTATCCGGCGATTATCCCACTTATTATGTACCAGTGCATCGATGTTTCCGTAGTTGATAATAACGGTTGTCCGTTGAATGTAAAAAGGATCGGTGACGCTTAATTTCAGGTTGGCTTTGTTCTTTAATATTTGTTTTCCAAAGCCAAACGAGACCACACCCATAGGCTCTATAAGAAACAAGCCGGTTTCCTGTGAACGGGTACGGTAAAAACCAGTGACCTCGGCAGTCCAGGTTTTGGCAAAGCGAAACTGCTGGCTTGAGTTGGCCATTAGCGAGGTAAGACTTACGTTGAGTGGGAGGTTGTTTACGAGACCCTCGTAATGGTTATTGTTTACGTTAACGAATACACTGGTGGTCCACCATTTCGTGACGGGCGCATTATAGCTAATGGCGAGCCCGATGGTCCTGCGTTTCGCAACGTTCTCTTTGGTTTGGTAAGTAACCTTTGTTTGATCGTTCTGCTTTAAGATGTCGTTTAAGATGTCAGTGGTATTCGAATAGTTGAGCGTCGTGCTCAGTGCCTTGCGATAGATATGTGTGAGCTCGATGTTATGGGTAAACTGCGGAGTTAAGTTGGGATTACCCTGCCGGTAAGTATACTGATCGAGAAAGTATTGAAATGGGTTCATGTCCTGGTAATTTGGACGTTCAACGCGGCGTCCATAAGAGAGCCCGAATTGGTTATTCGTATTCGGTGAATAGCTGAGGTAGGCAGTTGGAAATAACTGGGTATAGTTCTTTTTAAATGCAGTGTCTTTTTGTGTCGGGTTGCCAAACTGTTTGCCCTGTGCAATGGTATTCTCCGCTCTTAGCCCGGTTTGTACGCCCAGTTTTTTAAACTGTCTGCTATAGTTAACATAAGCGGCGTTGATGTTTTCCTGGTAGAGGAAATGGTTGCTGCGGCTATTATCGGGAACCCATTTGGTTTCGTTGTGTTCGTAGACGGTATATTGTGCGTCGTTGTCGGTGGAAACATAGCTGCTTTTTAAACCCGCTTCGAACCTCGCACCTTTTTTTAACGGGCGGGTAAAATCGACACGACCACTATAAATGGTGATTTCGGCGGGCAGGTTTCCACGCAAAAGGAAAGGGTCCCTGATCAGCGTTCTATTCGGATAAAAGTTGAAATTATCTGATGTTTGATCACTGCGCGTGTTATACCGTAACATATCAGCATCAGCAGTCAGTTCGCTTCCACTGGTATCCAATAATCTCCTGAAGTTGATAGCTGCACCAATGTTTTTCCAGGTGCCTTTATTTACCGTTTCGGCAAGATTAAACGAGTCTATGACCCCACTCCCATTTAGTATGTTTGCCCGTCCTTTGTTTTCCCAGCGGCTTGGGTTATGAATGGCATTTACTAAAAAGCCGACGGTTGTTTTTTTGTTGATCGCGTAGTCTAATCCAAATCTGCCGCTGTAGTTGCTGCTGCTATTCTTTTGATCAGCCTGTTGGTCGAAAACCGATTCGACAAGTCCATTTTTATGAAATCTCCTTAACAGGTGTTGATCGTTAAAACCTGACCAGTAAGAATAGCTGAGGTTGGTAAAGAAGTTTATTTTCCCCTGTTTATAGTTGAAATTGAAACTGTTGGGACTTTTAGGATAGCGGCCCTGCACATAAGATAAACTTACGCTGCCGTTGAAGCCGACCCGGCTGTTTTTCTTTGTTCTTAAATTGATAATTCCTGAATTGCCAGACGCATCGTACCTGGCTGAGGGCTGTGTCATGATTTCTATCTGGTCGAGCTGACTTGCGGGCATGTTACGTAATAGGTTGGCAAGGTCCTGGCCACTTAAATAGGTTTGCTTACCATCCATTAACACGATGATCCCCTGCTTGCCTTTTAAGCTGATGTTCCCTTCACGATCCACTGTGACCCCGGGCGACCTTTCCAACACCTCCATGGCGGTGGCGCCGGCATTGGACGGTGAGGCATCCACGTTAACCACCATTTTGTCAATTTTATTTTCGACCAATGGTCTTTTCGTCTGCACGGTAACCTCGGCCATCGCCTTTGAACTGGAGCGTAGTATAAGCTCCGGAACATTAATGGTTTGATCGCCGGAGAGTTCGAATGGCTGCGAACTGGCTTTTGCATGGCCGACCAGCGAAGCAGAGATCGAGTATCTTCCAGGGCTGATATTTACAAATTCGTATTGTCCATCGTTGCCGGATACCACGGCTTTAAGTTCAGCATTGCCGGGCTGTTGACGTAATGCAACAGTGGCTGCGGAGATCACTTTGGCATTTTCGTTTTTAACAACGCCGATTACCCTTCCTTGTGCTCGTATATATGCTGGTAAACTCATTAAAGTGGTCATTATTACCAAAACATAGATCAGTCTGCTCATCGCTTACGTTTAATGCTATCTTTTAACCGGCAAAGGTTGATAGAATTCGGTTCCATTGAGGTCAAAACGTGAGGGAAACGGCCCCGGAAATGATGAGGGGTGGTAAATGGTGATAAATGAAAAAGGCGAGATCGATCATGGATGATATCGTGTCATCCGGGTATTAAAGTACCCAGAGGATTACCTAAGGGTATTCCTGCGCCAATGCAGAATGTTATCACTTGCCGATGCAGGTGTTATTACTTGCCGATGCAGGTGTTATCACTCGCCGATGCAGGGGTTATCACTCGCCGATGCAGGTGTTATCACCTGCATTGATAATCTGCGCAGCAGCCGTGCCCGGGTAACGGGAATTCCCGCAGATGGAGATATTATCACTGCCGATGCAGGTGCTAGCACTCGCCGATGC
>JASLBT010000460.1 GCA_030146445.1 Segetibacter sp.
AACGTACAGTTACACTTACGCAGGAGGTGCTTTTTGTTAAAAGTGGCAAAGTCAGAATTTCTTTATTTAGCAATGATGGCGTTTACTTGGATGAAAAAATTGTCGGCGGCGGCGATGTTATATTACTCGCATCCGGTGGGCATGGCCTGGAGGTACTGGAAGATGCGGAGATAATTGAAATTAAACAGGGGCCATACAACGGTGCTGACGACAAAATAAAAATTGGATCAGTAAAAAAACAAAATGAAAGTAAAGCCATCATCTAACGCTTTTCAACTCTATAATACCTACTACGACCTCTTATATAAGGATAAAGATTATCTTAAAGAAGGTCAATACGTTTCCTCAATAATCCGTGAATTTCTCCCCAATGCCGAATCGATTGTCGAACTCGGAAGCGGGACCGGCAATTATTCAAAAGTGTTCTCAGAACTCGGTTTTAAGGTTACAGGCGTTGAACGAAGCCAACCTATGATCGATGTTGCAAATGATAAGGGCATTCCGGATTTTTTTTCCTTGCAGGGTGATATTGCAGATTTTTCAATTGACCAAAAGTTTGATGTAGCAACTTCCCTCTTTCACGTGATAAGCTACCTTACCGAAAACCGCCAGGTTTTGTCCTGCTTTAAGCAGGTTTCAAAGCATTTAAATTCCGGAGGCTTGTTCATTTTCGACGTTTGGTATACTCCGGCAGTTTACAGCCAGGTACCCGAAACACGGTTCAAGGCTGTCGAGAACGACGATGTGCATATCACAAGGATCGGAAAACCAAAGATCAACTTCGAGTCCAATACCGTTGACCTTGAATTCCGTCTCATCCTGCAGCACAAAAGCAATAACGCCTACGAAGCTATGGAAGAGTTTCACTGCATGCGGCATTTTAGCACCCCTGAGATAAAATTGTTTGCCGAAATTGCCGGTCTGACGTTATTGAGGTCAGAAGAATTTTTAACAGCAAAACAGCCAGGTGCCGACACCTGGGGAGTATGCTATATTTTGCAAAAGAATGCGTAGGAAGGTTCCAGTAAACAGTTTTCTCTTAAATGGAAATGAAAAAAAGTATCTCACCGAGTGTATTGAAACCGGTTGGATTTCCGGAGACGGACCATTTATTGAAAAGTTCGAAGCAGGCTTCAGCCAATTTATCGGAAGACGTTATGCCACCACGGTAGCGAATGGCTCCGCAGCACTGGACATAGCAATACAGGCCGTAGGGATACTACCCGGAGACGAGGTGATAATGCCCACTTTCACGATCATCTCTCCCGCGTTGTCAGTTTTGAGGGTGGGTGCCGTGCCCGTACTGGTTGATTGTGACAGGCAAACGTTCAACATGAATGTTGACGACATTGAGCGTAAGATCACAAGTAAAACCAGGGCCATTATCATGGTGCACATCTACGGGTTGCCTGTAGCAATGGATAAAATTCTTGCCCTTGCAGAAAAATACCAATTGAAGGTTATCGAAGACGCTGCCGAAATGCATGCCCAGACTTATAAAGGGAGAAAGTGCGGCACATTTGGCCATGTTAGTATTTTCAGCTTCTATCCCAACAAGCTAATCACGTCAGGTGAGGGCGGAATGGTGCTCACCGACGATCCCGAAATTGATAGAACCTGCAGGCGACTTAAAAATCTGGGATTTCACCCCGATAAACCAAGATTTGTTCATGAAGAGCTTGGCTATAACTACCGGATGACTAATCTGCAGGCCGCAGTGGGATTAGCTCAGCTCGAACAGATTGATACTTTTCTTGAACGGAAGAGAAAGATGGGTAAGTATTACACTGAAGCTTTACAGTTTTTGGTGCCGCACGGCTACCAACTTCCTTTACCTGCGAACGATGACGCGGAGAATATTTACTGGGTTTACCCGTTGGTAGCACCGACTGAACCGGAGAAAGGTAGAGCCGTAGATTACCTTACGCAGTGCGGGATTGGTACAAGACCGTTTTTTTGGTGCATGCACGAGCAACCTGTTTTCATAAATATGAATCTATTTGCTGGCGAATCGTATCCCGAGTCTGAAAAACTCGCAAGAAGAGGTTTCTATATACCAAGTGGTGTGGCCCTGACGGAAGAGGACCTGGAAACGGTCGTAAAAACATTGAGAGAAATCTATGAGTAAAATAAGGGTTGGTGTTGTAATAGATGCCGAAAGCGTACCTACAGAGGGTGGTGGGCATGCATATTACAACCGGCTTTTACAAGGTATCAACGATTTCAAGTTCAATGAGAATGTAGACGTCGTAAACGTGGTGTTTTACTCCAGGCAGATCCCTGAATTACAGCTTACAAAACGCTCAATCTTCATCAAAACAGGTTACGGCAGCAAGTCAAGGCGTCCTTTCAGATTACGGGCATTCAAATACGCCAATCTTTATCTAAATAAGGCAACGTCCTTTCTGAACTTTATACTTCATACTTTCATCATTCAACGTAACAAAAAAGTTGAGAAAGCCCTGAGAGAGAATGGAGTTGACCTGCTGTACTACCTAAAACCAAAGTATGCCGTTCTCAACTACCCCTTCATAGCTACCCATTGGGATATCGCGCACCGCTCAGTTTACGCTTTCCCCGAGATGTTCATGAACGGCGAGTATGAAGCACGTGAAGAGTACTACCTATACACACTCAACAAAGCACTGTTTATTTTATGTGAGTCCGACACTGGAGCGCGGGAGTTGTTGAGTTTCTATGCATTGTACAAATCAAAAGTAAAGGTAGAACCTGCATTTGGCGGCAACATCATAAAACTGCAGGTACCTGCTGATGCACAGCGGGTGGTGCTTGAAAAATATGGGCTGTTAGATGAGTCGTTCTTTCTGTACCCGGCTCAATTTTGGGCTCACAAAAACCATTACAACCTTATTGTGGCTTTTAGCAAGGTGGTTACCGAGACCAAACAAACCCATCTCAAACTAGTGCTTTGTGGCAGCGATAAGGGAAATGCCGCCTACATTCACGAGCTGGTAGACAGCCTGGGGTTAAACGGACAAGTAAAGCTGCTTGGCTTTGTGGCAGACAATGAATTGAGTGTTCTCTATCAAAATGCACTGGCCTTAACTATGGCCACATTCCTGGGACCCACAAACATGCCATTGATTGAAGCTGCGCAACTAAATTGCCCGGTAATATGTTCAGACCTTGATGGTCATCGCGAAATACTTGGGGAGAATGCATTGTATTTCGATCCCGCCGACAGCGACTCCATCAGAAATGCATTG
>JASLBT010000029.1 GCA_030146445.1 Segetibacter sp.
CAATTCATGAAAGTGGCAAGTCATTTTGCAAACGAAGTCACCGTACCCCGGTATTCGGGTTGCTGCGGTATGGCGGGGGACAGGGGCTTTTTATTCCCTGAACTTACGGCATCAGCGACAAAACCGGAGGCGCTTGAAGTAAGTGCCAAACGATACGACGGCTACTATTCATCGACAAAAACGTGTGAGATTGCTATGTCCGACGCCGTAAAAGAAAACTACGAATCAATATTGTACCTCGTAGATGAGGCGTTGTAGTCGTGCCGTTATCGTCGTCAATCCTGTGCACCTTAGCTTAAAGCAGGTACGTGATGATATTTTTATGGGACCAGCAATCGGCTTTCATAGCGTCATCGTTGCCACGTCCGCCCGGCTGGCCATTCGGACGGGCTCGCTTGTACGGTAACGTAGGTGTTGTCACCAGCGCCGTTGTAAGTGTTGTCACCTACAACCTTTTCGCTGTCGCTGGTGTTTGCCGTTGCAGGTGTTGTCACCAGCGCCGTTGCAGGTGTTGTCACCTTTCGCCGTTGTAGGTGTTGTCACCTACAACCTCTATCGCTGTCGCTGGTGTTCGCCGTTGTAGGTGTTGTCACCTACAACCTCTTCTGTCGCTGGTGTTTGCCGTTGTAGGTGTTGTCACTTGTCGCCGTTGTAGGTGTTGTCACCTACAACCTTTTCGCTGTCGCTGGTGTTTGCCTTTGCAGCTGTTGTCACCTAAAACAGTTTTCGCACTCGCACGTATCAGCCTACAAAAGCGACCTCCTATTTCAATAAATGCGGAAGCATAGCTTTCTGCCAGATCGCATAGCCGGCAGGTTTCATATGCAGGCGGTCTTCAAGAAAAAGTTCTTCGCGGGTATTGCCGTTTGCATCGAGCATCGCTGTTTCCACATCAACATAGCCGGTGTTTTTTTGCTTTTTCAGAAAAGCCCGGATCTGCCGGTTGGCCGCCTTTACTTTTGAAAAAATTTGCTGCCTGCTTGGACTCAATTTCATTGCAACAAAGTCAATCTTTGCATCAGGCAGGTTTTGCCGGATAATACCGAATAGCGTCTTAAACCGCAGAACGACCTCACTAACCGGGATGCTGTCGCCGGAGGCTAAATCGTTTTCGCCGCAATACACCATCACCTGTTTTGGTTTGTAGGGAAGAATGACGTCATAGGCATAGCGGATAACATCCACCAGGGTGGAACCACCAAAGCCGCGATTTAAGATCGGATAACCCGGAAAATAATCGTTTACGTCTGTCCATTTCTGGAATGACGAACTACCAACAAGTACGATCGGGCGGGAGGTAATCACCTTACCGGAGTCCTGCTTTTTAAACTCAACAATTGCTTTCCAGAAAGGCGGTGCTGTTTGCGCATGAACAGCAGTTTGCAGCAATAGCACCAGGAGTAAAGGCAGTAGTTTCATATAGGGAGCAATTTCGGTGAGAAAAGTGGAAATTCCCGCATTGGCTTTTTGCCGGATAAATCACGTTTGCGTATCCTATCAGCACCATCTGGATAAATTGAATCAACCATTAACTTTCAATTTTGCCGCGTTAAGCTGAATGCAATTGGAGCTGGGTGGAGAAACTGCTGTACAAGCCCGCCCCGATCAACCCGTTCGGACGGGAGCTCGACATCCGACTGCGTGCCGGCGGGCAACGATGCTCAAAAGAATTACTAAAGGGCGGTCCATAAAAAGTTCTTCAATCAACGATATCAGATCAACTACCCACAAGGGCGATGATTTTGTCGACCGTGAGTCCGGAATAGTCATCAATAGCAAGGTGGGTGTTAGCGAGTTCTTCAGGAGAATGGGTAGTGGTTACACCGATCACTTTCATGCCTGCGTTCAACCCTGCCTTTACCCCTGCCAACGAATCTTCAATAACGACACACCTCGAAGGGTCAACTCCCAGCTTAATTGCGGAATTCAGGTAGATTTCCGGATCCGGTTTTCCACAAGTGACATCATTAGAATCCAGTAGAGCGTCGAAGTATTCACGGATATTCAAGGCATCCAGCACGAAATCAAGGTTCGCCCTGGGTGCCGAGGTCCCAACAGCAGTTCTGATGTTACTTTCTTTTAATTGCTGTAAAAAGGGGATAAGGTTTTTCACAGGTGCAATATCATCTTTGTACAGGTTGCGAAAAAGCGCTTCTTTCTCGTCAGCCCATACTTCCCCCTTTTCCGGGGTATAATTCTCTTTGAAAACGTACGGCATGATCTCCTTGTTCGTACGCCCGTAAACATGGGTTTTTAATTCTTCGTTGTTAAGAGATACCTCGTGTTCTTCAAAAAACTGTTCAAACGCTTTCTTATGGTAGGGATTACTATCTACAATCACACCATCCATATCGAAAAGAACCGCAATGTCCATATACTTAATTTAAGTGGGGTCCACACATAACTTCCGGGTACCACCTGATTCATTTTTATTGTCAGCCCTTATTTTGCAAACATCACACCATGCATTCCAGGAGTAAAACGTACAAGTGCTATTTAGTTAGGGAGAGAATAGTCTTAGGCTTACAACAATCATTATCATTCACGTTAAGTAACTGCCGTTTCTACAATGCACATATCTATTTAAACTTATATAATTTTATTGTAATGACTTGAATGTCACGACTGATAGACTGGTTGCAAGCGATGCTGGAACGGTTTTTTAAGGCTTCTAAAGACAAAACTTATTAGTTATGAAAATGTCCATTAAAGCACTCGCAGTAATATTCGCATCGGGTATTATCGCTACATCCTGTAACAGCGGCTCCGAAACTTCTGCCGGAACTGACAGTAGTACTGTTACAAACAATGGCGCTGGCACAACTGACACTGGTACAGGTTCCATGAGCGGTACAACCACCACGGGAAACCCCAACCAGGACGTCATTAATACGATGGTGACAAAAAACGACACAGAGATGGCCTGGTTGAAGGCAGGGATGAATAATGGTACAAATGCCCAATTGAAGAGCCATGCCAAAATGATGCTTGCCGAACACCAGGCATTGGGTAAGAAGGTAAGCGCCTTGGTTCAACAAAAAGGACTTACAGCACCAACTGTTGACACAACAGGGGCAGTTACGCTTACGGAATCAAAAGGTAAAGAGTGGGATAAAGCCTGGACAGACAAAATGGTTGCCGAACACCAGGACTTACTGGACAAGCTAAACAGCGCCGAGACAACTGTAACCGACGAGGACCTGAAAAAGATCGTTACGAGCACCAAGCCGGTAGTTCAGAAACACCTGGATATGGCTAAAACGATGCAGGGAAAAATGTAACTTTCCTATACTGGTTAGAAAAGGTTGCCTTCTTTATTGGGGCAACCTTTTTTTTTTGGAGGTTTTTGCCTGCCACAAAGTGATACAAACTTTAGAGCGGGATGATAATCACCCGCGAACGGCGCTAACCATAACTGCCTTCTACCAGCAGTCTATTGCAAATTAAAAAAACAACTACTTTCGGGCAGCTGTAGCGCACTAACAAAAATTCACCTAATGACCGGAACGAAGCCTGCATCATGACTGGAATTGGTACACCTGAAATACGAACTGTAAATGTTACCCGGTATGTTACGCCTTTGCGTGAAGGCGGATCGCTACCCGCGATAGTGGAAGCGGATGACAATTTTCTATACGTACTCAAGTTCCGTGGCGCAGGACAAGGCGTAAAAACGCTCATTGCTGAAATCATATCGGGTGAAATTGCCCGGGCAATTGGACTCAAAATACCGGAAATTGTTTTTGCAGTTATTGATGAAGCATTTGGAAGAACTGAACCCGATAAGGAAATACAGGACCTGTTAAAGGCTAGTGTGGGGCTAAACCTCGCACTGCACTACCTGTCGGGATCAATCACCTTCGACCCTGTCGTAAATAAGCTTTCAGCCGAGCTTGCGTCGTTGATTGTGTGGCTTGATTGCCTGATCACCAATGTTGACCGAACGGCACGGAATACCAATATGCTTTCCTGGCACCAGGAACTGTGGTTGATTGACCATGGCGCTTCGCTTTATTTTCATCACTCATGGCATAACGTAAAGGAGCAGGCAAGCCGGCCATTTACGCAGGTAAAGGACCATGTGCTGTTGCCCCTTGCAACTGAACTTGATGCAGTAGATCAAACCTGCCGGGAGGTGCTCACGAGCGAACGGCTCCGCGCGATTGTTTCCGTGGTACCCGATAGCTGGCTTTCCGATGAGTCCGGCAATGAAACGCCTGAAGAAAAAAGACAGGTTTACGTTGAATTTCTTGAACGCCGCCTGGCGTTATCAGGGCAATTTATCAAAGAAGCAAATTATGCAAGAGAGGCACTTGTTTGAATACGCCGTGATCCGGTTTATGCCACGCGTAGAAAGAGAAGAGTTTCTCAACGTCGGGATTATTTTGTTCTGCGCTTCTGAGCGATTTTTACAAACGCGCTTTCACCTTGATCCATCGCGTTTGGATTGTTTTTGTTCAACTATTGATGTACCCGAAGTGTTGCTGCGGCTTAAGGCCTTTGAACAAATATGTGCCGGCGGTTCTGATGCAGGCACTATTGGCAAGCTTTCCCAGGCGTCGCGATTTCGATGGCTCACAGCAGCAAGGAGTACGATAATACAAACCTCACCTGTACACCCGGGTATGTGTAAGCATGCGGGCCAGACGCTTGAGAGGTTATATGGACAACTGGTCTTATGATTTTACATGGTCGCAGCTCGCTTAACGCTTGTACTGAAAGGAAAGCTGAATAATGCATCTACAAGTACCAGTGAGTGACACCCGTCCGACTGCGCAGCGGGCGGGCAACCGGAGCTCAATCGAAGGGTAGAGCCGGCTCCCAAAAAATTAAAAATGTTTACCAGGTTCTTCTTTCAGCGCACAAAAAAACCCCTAATCGCTTAGAGGTTTCAAATTAAGTAATTAACACTAGTCGTGACCTTCCAGCTTAACTAATTTGTTATACAAGCCAAGCAACAGGAATGGCGCAGGCCATTGTCCGATAAATAAGCTTCTGTGCCGATGGCCTGCAATCTGCAAACCTAATGAAACAGCCATTGAACCTAAAGCGGCCCACAGAAATACATCAGACGGGATCTTTGCAGTTTGCTCTTCAATTGCCGTAGCAACTGGTCCTTCTTTGTGTTCGGGATTCAAATTGGTCGCCATAACTTTTGTTTTAAATGAATGATTGACTTAAGCGTATTCAATATTCCTGCCATGTGTATTTACTTGTTTACAATCTCTGCATCGCAGCATATGTTAACCAGCCTAACAAAGTCATTTCTTTGTAGTTGTATTCATAATGATTTGTTTGTTCAAAGTACTGCCTAAGAACACTTCCGCTTATTGTACAATTTGTAAGGGAGTCATGAGAAATGTGGAGTAAGTTTTACAAATTTTGTTCAGCAGCAATTGCAAAAAAGGATGCAAAAGCATGCAACCTTTGAGGCGCGAACTGTAGAAGATCATTCTCATCGGTTACTGCGGCGGATGTGCAAAAACCAACATGGGTGTTGGAAGCCACTGGCAACTGTCGGAACATTAAACATGCCTATAAACTTCTGTAGCAATTTTTATTAATGCTAAAAACTGAACATCTTGGCTACCGAAAAAGAAAAAATGTTAGCTGGTGAATTATACAATGCCAACGATCCTGAGCTGGTAACGGATCGGGTCAACTGCCGGATCTTATTGAAACGGCTTAACGACAGTTCCCCCTTTGAAGCCGACATCCGACACAATATAGTTCGCTCACTCATCCCCCACCAGGGTCAAAACCTCTGGATTGAACCCCCTTTCTTTTGTGATTACGGAACCAACATAAACGTTGGGGACCGGGTATTCTTCAACTTCAATTGTGTGCTTTTAGACGTGATGCAGATTTCAATCGGGAACGATGTGCTGTTCGGGCCAGCTGTTCAAATTTACACGGCAACGCATCCGATGAACTCGCAGGAAAGAGCAGACGGTCTTGAGTTTGCAAAACCAATAACAATTGGTTCAAACGTGTGGATAGGCGGTGGTGCGATTATCTGCCCGGGAGTAACTGTCGGCGATCGCGCGGTCATTGGCGCAGGCAGCGTAGTTACCAGGGATATTCCAGCAGATGTAGTGGCCGCCGGCAACCCATGCAAAACCATCAGGCCTTTGACCTGATGGCACGGCTGCAGGTGTTGCCGGAGCGACTAAAAAAAGGGAATGAATATTCAGAAATAATTTCCGGCTTTGCCACTTGACGGCATGCTGGATTAAACAGTAAACCGGACTGAAAACTGCGCGGTAATCAAGTAACCGGATCGGGCTTGTCCCTGCTTTTTAATAATCCTGCAGGCACATTCAGTTCACCTGTTGCAGAGTCGATCAGCCCGTTTCTTTCGTCTTCGATATTGGTTGCCTGTGTATAGACGTCACCCGCAATGGGCCGGCTGCGCAATTCTTCTTTAAATAGCCTGATCTGTTTTGCGCGCTCATCCGCATCTTTTGGCCCTCCATATTCTACGAAGCCAAAGCCACCCCATTCGCTCACGACAAGCGGCACCTGTCTCCGGTAAAAAAATGGATCACCAACCACAAGCGGGAATGCCGCGACTCCCACGAGCTTGCCCTCTACAAGTTGATCAAGCATTTCCTTCCAACGGGATAAGTCGGGTGTATAGAGGTGTGCAGTTAAAAGGTCGGACTTAAGCCTGCCCTCATGGGAGATGTGTTGCCAGCCATCGTTGTCTACTACCAGAAACTGTGGATGTGCAATTTGCATGTAATGGTACATGTCCACAATGTACTGGCGGGTTTCCTTATTCGTTGCGATGTCTTGTGCTCCCCAATCCTCATTATATAAGCTCCAGATTACTACCGAAGGATGTGTTTCTATGAGGGATAGCATACGCAAGAGTTCGGCTCGATGGTTTTCCCGGCTTTTATGGTTCGACCGGTGAGGGCTTGGCACCTCTACCCAAAGCAACATACCCATTGAATCGGCAAGGTTATAAATTCGTGGGTCCACGCCGGCGATATGAATACGAACTAGGTTGCAGCCCAGTTCTTTCATGGCATGCATGTGGCGCCGCACCTCATCGTAAGTGGCATTACCGGGCTGGTACAATATACCATCAAGGTAAACTTTTTTATTGTTCAGGTAAACGCAACAGCCCCGTGCTTCAATCTTTCGCAGGCCAAACTGTGTCACAATTTCTGAACTATAACCATTTTCATCAATAAGCTCT
>JASLBT010000042.1 GCA_030146445.1 Segetibacter sp.
CGGAGGCATCAAAAAGCGGGTAGCCAATGTAGCCTTCAACATTGAACGAAGCAAGGGTTTGGTCATTTGGAAAGATCTCCCTGGCGTTTTCAGGATACACGTACAGTTTGCGGGCTACAACCTGCTCACAAGGTCCTCCAAAAGTTGGATAGTCGATGTTGTCTATCTGCTTGCCAAAGGCATTTAGTGCAATCGTTCGGATGATGTTTGATCCCGCATCATTCACCAGCTTTCCAACGAGTACATAATGCATGTTGGTTTTACTGGAAATATATTTTACGAGGGCATTGAAAAAATCATCGCCAATCCTGTAACTCGCAAATCCTTCTGAAAATTCGCTAAGAAAGCGGTCGTTAAACTGACCACGGTTATTCAACTGATCTTTCAAAAGACTCACCTGTTCTTCCAGTTCTCTTACACGTTGGTCAGCGACGCTTGATTCTCGGGTCTCCATGAGTAGATAAACATTATAGGCGTTATTACATCATCATCCAGTAAGTGATGAATGTGTTTTAATTCAGTTCAGCAGCTCTGTTGAAAACCACGAAGGCAGCAATGAAACATTACTTTGGCGCCGTATGCCTGCAGCCTCCTTCACGCAAAAGCGTGGTTAGCTTTCAAATAATGTGGATTTATCATGTGCCCGGAGGGTCAACAGCATTAAACATCAAATTTGCTACCGGATAAACACAAAGGGTGATTAAGGTAATAAAGTACTGATACTCCTTGGGGCGGTTCAACTCCCCCGAACGTATTTCCCGGGTATCGTTTTCCTCACCATAGGGGCTAATATTATGATTATTAATGTTCTCGTCGCACTTATTCACTACATCTGCAGGTTAAACCTAAACACCCGTGAAGGAATAATTTTTAACACTTTTAGTGCAGCATTCTTTACAGAATCCGCTGACAATCATTTCCTACACATCAAAACAACTACATGAAAATTTTACCCAAAATGCTTTATCCCGTAAATCTTTTTAGTTGCTGTAATCGCCACCTTATTGCTACCGGCCTGTGGCTCCGATAACGGGGCTTCGGGCACAAGCGACTCCACCAGCATTACAAGCGACAGTTCCGGGATTGCTGTGTTGAAGCCAAAAGGTCCGAAACCAACGTGGGCCCCGAATATTACTGATCCAATGCAGGCCGTTGTGGAAAAGTTAGCCAGCTATAATGCTCCACCCTTAACGTCGTTACCAGCAACAGAAGCACGCATGCAGCCAACACCTGCCACTGCGGTAAAGGACCTTATGGCTGAGCATAATATTCCCGTTCCACCATCTAAGGTAGATACCAGCGGACAGGACATCCCCGTTGCAGGTGGTACCATACACGCACGGATCTACACCCCGCAAACCAGTGACACCAATCTTCCCGTAATTCTTTACATCCATGGCGGAGGCTGGGTTATTGCTGACCTTGATACGTACGACGCTTCGGCCCGCGGACTTGCAGAACAAACAGGCGCAATACTGGTGTCGGTGCACTATCGCCAGGCACCTGAACACAAGTTTCCGACGGCACATAACGACTGCTTCGCTGCATATCAATGGGTATTAAAAAATGCCGCATCGTTTAAGGGTAATCCTGAAATGGTCGCCCTTGCTGGTGAAAGTGCCGGTGGAAACCTGGCCGCTTCGGTAAGTATGATGGCTCGTGATAAAGGCACCCAAATGCCATTGCATCAGGTATTGGTATACCCGATCGCGGGCTATGATTTTACCACGGAGTCATACAGGAAAAGTGATAGCACCAAACCGCTTAATACCGGGTTGATGAAGTGGTTTTTCGACAAGTACCTTCCGTCCCCATCAACTGGGAACAATCCGATGATCTCGCTTGTAAAAGCCAATCTTAAGGGCTTACCTCCGACCACCATCATTGGGGCTGAGATCGACCCGTTACTTAGTGAAGGGCAATTGCTTGCCGACAAATTACGGGAGGCCGGTGTTTCGGTCACGTATAAAAAGTACGATGGCGTTGTGCATGAGTTTTTTGGAATGGCAGCGATCATTCCAGAGGCGAAAGATGCCCAGGCATTAGCAGCTTCACAACTTAAAAAAGCGTTCAACAACTAGCCGTTATAAAGGCTGGTACGCTATATCATCGCCATAGGAAAATAAAAGAGGCTGCCTTCTTCAGACAGCCTCTTTCTATTTAACCCCGGCAATATGCAACCAACCAAAGCCGATCAATTTATATTTTAAGCGCAAACAGCTCAATGCCGTTTCCTTTACCTTTTAACTCGATCAAACCCAGGCTGGTACTTTGCCATTCCTCCAGGTCGATGTTTTCACGGAACTCTTTTGAAACAACGAATTTTTGGTTGAGCTCACTGCATGCACTGCGGATCCGGGCTGTTGTGTTCATCGTATCGCCACTCATCGCAAGGTCTTTTTTAATCACCCCTATTTCACCAACCGTTACTTCACCACAGTGAATACCCACCCTGAATTCGGGTATAATGCCATATTTACGTCGGAATTCTTCAGAATGTTTCTGGAGGTTTTTTCTCGCCTCGATCAACGCCGACATGCATATTCTTGTATTCTGCTTATCAAACATCCACGACGCTACAACTTCGTCGCCAACATACTGGTATATTCTTCCACCGTATTCATTAATGGCGTTTGAAACATGATAGATAAAGTCCCTTATAAACTTGAAGTACATGATCGTTCCCAGTTTCTCGGCAATAGGCGTAGAGTCTTTTAGATCAATGAACATCACGATCCTGTTTTCGACTTTTGGTTGAACATACTTACCCAAAAGAATATCCCTGAACACCCCAGGTGCGTACTTCTCGTTGATCTCAATGATCAGCTGGGTAATAAGAAACAGTATAAGCCAAAAGAATAGTTTGTTCACCAGCCAGAACGCCTGGAAAGCTTCATATAAAAAGAACCGCAATGCTCCTATAAGGTCCAGCCGGGTGATAATAATTGCATGCGCCGTTTCGGTGAGAAAATTCATGATGAAGGCGGCAACGATCAATATCAAACTTCTTACAACAAGACTTAACCCGAACGACTTGTTCCGTAATACTTTCTTCAACTTAAATACGATCAGGTAGCCCATCCCGAAACTCAACAAGAGCACTACGAAAAGCCTTAATGAGAGTGCTTCAATCGTATTGTAGTTTGCAGGGTTGTTCCGCGTGACCATAATCATCAGGTCCACAATCGGCCAGATTCCCGTTATATATAGTACAACGGCCCACCTGTACTTTTTTAAAAACGAGAATTTGGGATATCTGAATTTGAGAAATTTCATAGTCGGTTTTGGAGATAATGGTAGATACCCGTTTGAGCATTAAAGTTTTCCTGCTCAGAGGTTACAACAGGCCGCTGTTCGAGATTTGGAGATAGTTCAACAGCCTTGTCATTATCCCGCCATTGCATTTCGAAATAGTCGATCAATTCGTGCTTGCAAGTGATATTTTTAATCGACACGCAAACTTCAATCCGGTGATGGAGGTTGCGAGTCATCCAGTCAGAAGAGCCCATAATTACTTCGGCATCGTTACCGGCGCCAAAGATGAACAACCTGGTGTGTTCAAGGTAACGATCCACAAGCCGCCTTACTGTTATGTTCTCGCTTATACCAGCAACACCAGGCATAAGGCAGCAGATACTACGAATGCAAAGTTTTACCACTACCCCCGCCTGGCTCGCCTTATACAACAAGCTGATCATATGCGGCTCTTCCAGGTTATTTACTTTTATACGGATCTCGGCGGACTCTCCAAGCATAGCTTTTTGAATCTCATCATCAATCAACTTTTCAAATCTTTCGTTCATATTGAACTGAGATACCAGCAGCTTATCAAATTTTAGTTTGGTATTTACCTGGATGGTATCAGTCTTCTGCAAAAACCTGAACAGCTGCAATAGTTCTTTGATAATAAAAAGATCCGTTGTCATGAGTACATGATCGGTATAGAACTGGGCGGTGATCTCATTGAAATTGCCCGTACTCAGAATGGCATACGACAGGGTGTCGGTGCCCGAGCGTTTTTGAATCAATGCGATTTTAGAATGAACCTTTATGTGAGGGATGCTGTAGATGATCCGGATGCCGGCGTCTTTCATCTTACGTCCCCACTTAATATTATTTGCCTCATCAAACCGTGCCTTCAATTCAACAAAAGCAGTAACCCTTTTTCCGTTTTTCGCAGCACTGATAAGGGCATTTACGATATGCGACTCAGCGGCTACGCGGTAAAGGGTAATAAAAATATCGGTTACGTTAATGTCAACCGCAGCCTGGTTAAAGAACGATAGTACAGGGTTATACGATTGATAAGGGATGTGCAGTAATACATCCTGTTGATTCAAGATGTTGAAAATGTCGCCGCAAGCCATCAGGTTCGCCGTTGCTAACGGTTTCCTTTTTTCGTAGTTCAGGTTTTTGTTAAACGTAGGGAACGACGACAAGTTGCTTAGGTGATGGTACCGGCTGCCGGCAAACATTTCTTCAAACTGCACGCCGAATGTAGAGGCAAGAAACAATTGGATATTCCGTGGCATGCCACCTTCATACAAGAATCGCGAAGGCGGGCCAAAGTCCCGCTTTTTTAGTTGCTTTTCGATTTTGCCCAGCAGGTCGCCACTATATTCTTCGTCGAGATGCAACTCGGAGTCGCGGTTGAATTTTACGCTGTAAACACCCGAAATCTCAAATCCCGGAAACAGGCAATCGAGGTTCTCGCGGATGATATCGTCGATGAAAATCACGTACTCGTTACCCTCCAAAGGGGTAAGCTCAAAAAACCGATTGAGCTTATCAGAAGGGATATTGATTATCGCGTGTTTAAAACTTGCTACGTCGGGCTCTTTCAAGACAACGACGAGGTAAAGCTGGTTGTTCTCCGGACTGAATGCTTTACCAATTTCACTTTCGAGGTACAGGGGTTGAATAAATGAAAGCACTTTCGATAAAAAGATCTCCCGTATCTCATTGATGTGTTCTGGCCTGATCGGCGAATTGTAGTAAAATATGATTCCGGCTTCTTTCAATGCCGGAATAAGATCACCGGTCAGGATTGCGCCAAAGTGATTTAATTGCCTGTTTATTTCTGTTTGAATTTTGTCGGGCAATTCTTCATTTGTCCCGATACTAACCTGCTGTTGTGTTTTCCGGTTTAACTTGGAAAAAGCAAAAAGTGAAGGGAAACGAACCCTAAAGAACTCATCGAGATTGGAAGAAAATATCGCAAGAAACTTCAACCGTTCAAACAGCGGAACCGTTTTATTTGCAGCTTCCTGCAAAACACGATAGTTAAATCCCAACCAGCTAAGGTCTCGGTTATACAACATGAGAGATTAATTTAGAGCGGCGTACCCGGTGTATTGTTTATAATCACCGTTTCTGGCTGGTAGAAGAACGTTGCAATAGCAAAAGCAATTACGGAGATAATGATGCCGATCATGAAAATATTATACGCCAGGCGAACGAGCCTGTACTTCCTTCCTAAAACAACGCCGAGTTGATAGATGTCTTTTATCAGCGATCCATAGAGGTAGTCGGTGTCTTTCATCATCTTCAACATCGCAGGTTCATATTGTTCGAAAGTTGCGTCGTGAAAGTTGCCGAAAAAGAGCAGGTTGGTTTTCTTGTCGATCACGTCCTGGTCGTCAAACTTGCCACTGCTTATTTTTGGTCGTGTAGCGAGGATGGAGATAACTATTGTAGTAACCGCCACCAACAGGAATATGATAGTCGGAATGGTCAGGTAAGCATCGGTTTGAAGCTTTCGCAGCAATACGCTTAATATTACGGAGATGATGATTGCATTAACCGAAATCAGGATATTGGCTTTCTGATCCGCCATGTCGCTCAGCTTCATGTGGTTTTCAGAAGTAAGCCTGAGCATCGTCTGGATCCCTTTATTGATCAGTCCAACATTCTGTTTGGTTTCGCTGCTTACAGGTTCAGTACTCTTTTGTTTTTCCAGTTTGTTTTTTAGGCGGGCCACATTTTTACGTTTTCCATCAGTTAATTGTTCGCGGCAATAAGAAGTAAAAAACTTGTGCGACTCAAGCATGTGAAGCGTCTTTACCTGGGCCTGGTATTCATTAAATTCAGCATCTACCGCGAGGTGTTCGGCCATGACCAATTTATTCATTTCTTTAAAATCCTTGGTCCCAAAGTGAAAACTGTCGGCATCGCGCAGGATCTCCTGCAAAAGTGTTTCCGGTTTCGCCGTTGGTTTTGTGGCAAGAATGGTTTTAACTACTTCGTTTGTCAGTGCTTCTTCCTGGTTGTACTCCGTCATGAAACGGCGCATGAGCTCACTACTTTTTTCTTCGTGCCATTGCGGTTCGGTAAATATGTAGCCGGTGTCGTGAAACCAGGCGGCTACGTATACGATCAGCATATCTCTTTCACTCAACTCATAATGGGCTGCGATCTGTTTTGTCCTGTTTACTACATTTCTGGTGTGTTGCAGGTTGTGATACAACAGTTTGGGATTGGGATTTTTTTCGAACAATCCAACCACATGGTTTTCAACTTTTTTATAAATTGTATTCGGATCCATTAAGAAAATTTAGAACGTGATATTAAATCGTGTTCCGATTGAAAAATTAAATAGTACGCTCTCTTCTGAAACACCCACCGTTGCCGACACTAAAATCAGGTTGTACGGCGCATAGTAGAGCCCACCTCCATAAGAATGATGCCATTTTGCTGATTCTTGGTTTTTCACCCAAACTTTACCAACGTCGTTAAAGCCAATAATGCCCACAGCTCCCGGTAATACATACGACTGCGACTCAAACAACTTAATCCTTAATTCGGTACTTTGATAAAGCATGGAAGTTCCCGAGAACCTGTTTTTCCGGTATCCCCGCAGGAAGTTGTTTGCTCCAAGGTTCAGCGCCTGGAAGTATTCATAATTATCGCCGAAGATTACGCCACCTCCTCCCCTGATTACCGCAACAACCTTTGCCGGGTCGGTCAGGCTAGAGTACAAAGTAAGGTCCGTTGTAAGGCGCCGGATATTTTTGGCGTTTTTGTTAACTCCATAACTCGACAGGTACTCCGATCTCCAATAAATACCCCGGGTCGGCAAAAGATCGCTGTTCAGGTTATTAATCGTGAGGCCAAGTTTACCGCCAACATATGTCTTAGTTGAATATACCCGCGCAGGATCCAACCCAACGATACCGGGTTCCTGCAATATTTTACCAACGTTCTGCCGTGGGTCGATCCAATAATTGTACACCGTTCCACCGGCTGTGAACTGAACCAGGTGCCCCAATCGCTTACGAAATAACAGATCGCCTTCCACAAAATTATACCTAACCCTATAATAATTAAGCTCCCTGGTGTTCTTCGTTTCATTACCGAGCCCAAAGAAGTTGTTTAATACAGGGTGAACGATTGAAGCATTTACAACCAGGTCGCCTTTTCCGAGAAGCTGGTTAAACTCTCCGGTGTAGTTTACCTGGTACGAACCGCGATTGAGTGCATAAAGGGTTGAAAGGCGCTGTTGCGTTGCATAAGGCTCATTTCTAAATCCATAAGTCCTGTTCAACCAGCCGACACCAAACATCAGCTTATCTTCAGGATTGAACCCTACATTTATCCTGGGAAAGCGGTAGAAGTCGTACTTATATCCCGTCACATCATATTCGTTGTTCAGCGGATCAGCAGATATCTCACTTCTTACCTTGTTTCTGTTCACGATGTAGTTCGTCTCTACGCCGGCCCGCTCAAAATCATATATATGATTCTTAATCGTTCCTTTAACATTAAAGGTGTCTTTACCCCTGCCGCCAATAATCCTGACGTGAATTTTCGATTTTACGTTGTCATCAACCTCGAAATAATCATCTCCGTTTAGTCCATAGAACAGAATCTCTTCTGTCTCCCCTCTATTAAACTCCCTTGAGTACATCACCGAAGAGGTATCATTATTTGCTTTACGCTTATACACAGTAACGTGAACCCCGGTGTCCGTACTCAAAACTTTGAAGTACTCATGTTTATTGCTCCCGACCACATTTACTTCTTTCGCCAGGAAGCGGTAATAACGCATCCCTTCTTCTCCCACAAGATCGTCGCGGCGGCTGATCAGTCTTTTAATGATCTCTTCGCCGCGAATGGCATAGATCTCCGGGGGAAGTTTCTGAACCGCCTGGCGGATCACCCGGTCCGAAAGCTTTATCTTGAAGCTGTCCAGGATGCTTTGCCACTTTTTTGCGTCCAGGTTATTCATAAATAGCCGGTCAAAATCACGGGCTTCCCAGGCAAGCCACGAAACTTTGGGGATCTTTTTCTTGAAGCCTTTTAAGAAGGGCAGAACGTTTTGGGAGAGCTGCTTAGCGAGCAATCCGTCTGAGTTGAAAAGCGCCTGGTCACGGTCTCTTGGTATGGGGTAATAGAGTTTTCCCTTGCCGGTATCTGATGTTCCAAACCTCCATTGATCAAAGTGACGGTCCCAATCGGCAATCAGCATGTCTAAAAGCCTGGCGTTAAGTACCTTTTCCTGGTCTACGTGGTTGTCATTATCCTCAATCAATTTATTAATGATCGTCGCGGTGCTTTTTGTGTCGCTGTTATCAGGTGTAGGCTCACGCTCTTCCAAAAGGCATACCTGGTTGGCAAATAGCGGCCGGTAAAAGCCAAAAGCAGGATCGTCGGGAACAAGGAACAACTCCGGCGAGGCAACGGGGATACCCAAAGGCTTTGCCAGCGGGGGTATGATCAGCGGAGC
>JASLBT010000046.1 GCA_030146445.1 Segetibacter sp.
TGGATGGTAATTTTATGTGGCATTTTTGATCGGTTGGTTTTTACGATGAGTAAACATGGCGTTTGCCTGGATGTCGTAAGAAAACCAAGTTAGGGCTTTATCATGGTGCTGACAATTATTAGTGCTTTGATCCTGGCGAACTGAACTGTTCGCTGCCAGGCAAACCGGTAGATAAAACCCACAATAAAAACGGGCGCTTATTATGACTCAGCTAATGAGGATGGGCTGCGAAGTTCACTTTAAAAGCTGCTTTTGTTGCAGCAGAAAAATGGCTACACAAAAAAATATCAGTTGTGCTAACACAATCAACAGCGCGTAAAAGGCGGCAGAAGAATAGTTGCCTACAAGCCAGAAATAACCTATTGCGGTGATCGAACATACCGAGGCAATTACAAAAATGATCCATTTTGATATTTGTAATCCAAGATAGATACGATGATTTGCATTGGAAACCGGTGTAAAGTTTGGCGACAATTTACGCCACAGGTAGACGTTTGCGATTAAATCGATGAGCAAACATAAAGGTTGTAACCAGCCGAGGAGGATGAAGAAATATTGGGCCGGCAGCGACGATATCTTGTCTGCAACACGCCAGCACAACATAAAAACAATCCCATAACTAAGGGGCATGAATAAGAAGTCTGCAGCCAGCTGTCTCTTAAGTGCACGCATCGAAGTTTGAAATCGACCTGCATCAAGCTGGTATAGTCCTGATATTACATTGTTCATCGACGCAGGAGTTGCGGGTAGCTTTAACTCCATGATACTAAACTTACGAACTACCAGGTCCTTAGTATAAAACCGCCTGCTTTGTCGGATCATAATAAATGCCAATACCAGGAACAACCCAAATACGAGGTTGAAGAAGTACCAGTTGGAAACGAGATATTTCATCAGCGATCTTTCCTGTGAATAACTGTTTGGTTCATTGCCCTAACCTGCTTTCCCTGCATCGAGTTGTTGTTGCATTCTAATTCTCTGCTGCTTGTATTGCTCCCAGTCAAACTCAACCAGGAATTTTTGCGCCGCTTTCGCACCCAAAACAAACATGTCGATTTTATCCTGGTCGCTTAGAAAAAAATTCAGCCAGCCGAAACCTTTTAGCGGTATTGTGCCGATCCCTTTTTTGAAGAAGGCATTTTTTATCAGGAAATCTTTATCGTAATAGAAACGAATGGTATTAAACATCCTCAAAATATATCCGCCAAGGGTCCAGTTAAGCGCATTACTGCTGGTGTCGTCAACATGCAAATGCTTGCCATGATTTGCTGCCTGGCCATGTTCCGAAGACTTATTGACCACCTTTTCTGCGGGCAGTGCATCATCAAGGTCTATTCCAAACGATGGCAGCCGCGGAATAGTCACATTCGGGTTGTAGAAAATGTTAATCGGGAAATTTGATAAGATGCCCCCATCAACAAACCGGGCGGTTGATGGGGGATCGGTTGTGCCCAGTGGCTCCCATGCTTTTATTATCTCAGGGTCGTCGCAAGGAATGTTGTTGATAAAGTACGACTCGAAAAAAAGGGGTATCGACATAGATGCGCGTACGAAACCCGCAGGCTGCAACAGGTCTTTGTCTTTGGTAAACAGCCGCCACATTTTGGGAAATTCAATTTTGTTCTGCGTGACCAGTTCTGAAGCGATGAAAGTAACATCACCTTCAAGGCCATTGATGTTTTCAGGGTTATCCACCCTTAAGAAGAGGTCAGGAACGGGTGTTGAAGCTGCGCTCATCAGGTCGGAAACGGTGCTCACATGGTTTTCTTTCATCTGCGCCTTTACCCAGTTGTACAGGTAATCGCCGGGATTGATTCCGAAGCCTGCGTCCTTTAACCTTTTTAACAGGAACCGGAAGTAAAGGATGAGTATGGCGGCCGACACATAAGCAAAGCCGGTGAGTAAAAAAAAGAATTGCAGCAGCCGGGAGGCCCATGTTACCTGGTGATGAAGGCCAAACAGGAACAGGTCTATTACGGGCAACGCAACCAGCGTTATAATCCCGCCCATAATCCACGAGGCCAATTTAGCCGTAAAGTCTTTGTGTGAGATAAACTGCCTGATGAGCAAACGGGCAACCGGGTGTCCGTCAACCAGGTCGAAAAAATTAAGATCGCAAATGGCTTTTAAGATCACCTCAGATTTGGCAATTTTTTTATTGCCTTTCACTGTACTTCCTTGCATTGCCAGACGTTGGCCGCCGGGTGTCGAACCAATGACCGTCATCAATGCAGCGTTAATCGCTCCGGCGCTGGTACCCGCATGGCGGATAAAGCGTATGCCCATTTTTTCGAGAATATAGGTGTAACCCACTAAAGCCACGGCCAATACTCCGCCACCTTTTTGAACAAGGTCAACATATTGATGACCGTCACCATCTAATACGTCTGATACGATTAAATCCTTTCCGCCCGGCCCAAACTCGCTTTCCAGCTTCCGGATACATTCCAACACCGCGGGATGGTCCGTAAAACTTTCAACAGACAGGCGTGTTAATTTAGCCATAGAAATGTTGAATATTCCGGAAATATACAGCAGAAAAGAGTAGGGTATGTCAGAAATGAACACAGCCAAACCCGGGAAAGGTTTGGCTGAAAATAAGTTTAAAGGCATGATGCGCACCGAAGAATCATCAGATCGTGTTTACATAAGTGTTAGTTGCGACAACCGGCCGTCAATATCATCAAGATCATCTTTCTTAATTACAAAACAAACATTATCGTTTCATTGCCTGTCACTCCGGGCGCTATTGTTCACATTATCTATGCCCATCCGTTTTACGCTATATTGTTTGCATAATCTATACACGCTCAGACCTGTTTTTTACAACATCTATCCTCATCCATTCAATCTCTGTCATCCGTGTGCCATTGTTGAGAAAGGCTATAGCCATCAATATCTACTCTGTTCTCAAACTCTTTACCGGGTTAGCGATCGCCGCCCTTAGCGCCTGGAAACTCACCGTCAGCAAGGCAATCATTACCGCAACAATTCCGGCCATCAGAAATATCCACCAGCTGATGTTGACCCGGTAAACAAAGTCCTGCAGCCATTTGCTCATCGCCCACCACGCTATTGGCGATGCAATTACAAAGGCGATAACAACAAGCTTTAAGAAATCTTTTGAAAGCAATGTGCTCACCTGTCCAACA
>JASLBT010000085.1 GCA_030146445.1 Segetibacter sp.
AAAAACGGGTTCCGGATCACCAACATTATAGCTCTTAGGGCGTGTCCCCAAGCTGCGCAAGGGGCCGGGCTATACACTCCAAGTCCTCGTCCCAACCCCCAAAGCATTGGGGGGGACTGTGGGCTTTCCGTTCCTATCCCCTCACGCATCACCACCAAATTAAATGTCACTACAATCAAACCCCCACCCTTTTTTGCACCTCAACTTTGAAATCCAAAGTCCTTTTCATTATAAGATAATCTTCCAACAGTTTTCAAACCCAGCAAACATGCAACAAACATCTACCAACATCTTCAAAACGATCCTTAAGCCTTTTACAGCGTTAAACAACTCATTCGTAAACGAACGGAAAACGGCTGATTATCCCGGGTGTAATGGCACCGTTAACGCTGGCCAGGTTGGTCCCCTTTTAAAACTATGGGCTGTTGTTTTTACCGTTGTGGCCGTTACCAGCGCGTGCGCGCAGGACAAGACCGCCGGTATTGACAAGATCTTTAGCTGGGCTAAACCAAACACACCTGGCTGCGCATGTGCCGTCTCGCAAAACGGAAAGGTGATCGTGAATCGAGGCTATGGCGCAGCAGACCTGGAACGCAACGTTCCGATAAGCGAAAACACCATCTTCGACATTGGTTCAACAAGAAAGCAGTTCATCGCTGCAGCAGTGCTCCTGCTGGTAGAAGAAAAGCGACTTTCTCTTTCCGACGACATTCACAAATATCTTCCCCAGTTACCCAATTACGGCCACAAGATTACGCTGGATCACCTGCTAACACATACTTCGGGCATTCGTGACTGGACCGGAATGCGGCGGCTGGCCAGCGGAGATCCCGAAATGCTTTCGCTCATTATGCGTCAGCGGGGACTCAACTTTGTACCTGGCGAGGAATGGTCGTATTCAAACAGCGGCTATGTGTTGTTGGTAGAAATCGTTGCGCGCACCAGCGGCATGTCATTCGCCGACTTCACGCGTAAGCGACTGTTTGAACCGCTAGGCATGAAGTCGACATCATACGTAAAAGATATGACGGAAGTCAAAAGCAACCGCTCACTGGGTTACGATCGGCTGGGCAATACCTGGATGGTAAATATGTACCTGGGAAACGAACGTGGCGGCGGTGCGGTCGTTAGCACGGCTAGCGACCTGCTTATCTGGAACCAGGCACTCGCAAACAAGCGTTTAGGTGCCTTCGTGAGCGAAAAATTACAGGAACCTGCAAAACTCAACAATGGCAGAAAGCTTGGTTACGCCCGTGGCCTGTTCCTCGAAACTTACCGCGGTGCAAGGGAGGTTTCGCATTCGGGGGGCGCCGCTGGCTACCATTCGTGGCTGGGTCAGTACCCGGCCCAGGGGCTTTCCATAGCCGTACTTTGCAATTCCGATGCAATGCCGGCAACCGCGATTGCCCGGCGGATCGCCGACCAGTTACTCCCAATGGCAGGCGCTCCTGATCCCGAAGCCGGACCACCGCCGGCGCTTACGGGCGACACCCTTGCCGAAGCAAACAGTAAAGCCGGACTATTCTTTAACGAGCGTACGGGCGAGCCGATCCGTTTGGCCGTCGATCGTGGCAGGTTTCGCGTAGCCAACGGCCCCGGCCTCCTGGCATTAAGCAAAAACCATTTTCGACGTTGGGGTGCCTTTGTACAATTCATGTCGCAGGACGCATTCGAGATCAACTTCCTGTCGCAAGACCGCTTCGCGCTAAAGTCCATGGAAGGCAAAACCACGCATTATCGCCGAGCCAGACCATTTGCACCAAGCCCGTCTGACCTAAAGGCTTTTGCAGGCCGTTATCATAGTGATGAGATCGGCGGGTTTATCGACATTACCCCCGGCAAAGAGGCGCTTGTTGGCCGGATCAATGGTGCAGCGGGCCCCGGTTTGGAAGTGTTGCCTGTCGATACCGATGCCTTTCAACTCGCCGGGGTGATCGTGCGCTTCATTCGCGACAAAAGCAAAAGGGTTATAGCATTTGACTACAGCAACCCGTTAGTACGTAACATCCGGTTCAGCAGGTTAACCGACGCGGATAATCGCCGATAGCCGCCGGAGAATACCCAGTGACCTACATCGTTTCGCCACCGGCTTACCTGCTTTCCGCATTGTGCCCGGTAAACCACTCTATGGCGCTTCATATGCCCTGCGCGTGAGCGAAGCCGGAGCTACAAAGGATATTAAGAAATGGAAAACACAACCATGCAAACCCGACCAGTCTTTCGACCGCCACCAAGATACATGCAGAAAAACACTGGCTGAGTCAATTTTGTTTTATAGGTTAAATTTAAAATAATCACGATGAATAATAAGGCAGGGGCGATCGCCCACAACAGTTCAATTGTTTTGAACATCATGGGTTCGCTATTTGGTATAGCCGTTTTGTTGATAGGCTTAATAAATACTACTTGGGGAAACGATCCCTTCTTCGGTGTATTCCTGATTCTCCTTGCTTTCATTTATTTCCCCCAGGTAAATGCGATCACCAAAGAGATGTTTGATTTCACGATTCCGATGATTGCCAAGATCGGGCTCGGTATCTTCATCGTCTGGGCAGCGGCAGGAATAGGTGAACTGGATGATAAAATTGGGTTGATGATGAAGGATCTTTAGTCGGTCACTGAGGTCAATAACAACTTACACAAACGACATGAAATACATTTTAATCGCAATTGCTTTTGTAGCCTGCAATATTTCTCCAAAAAAAACACCGCCCATTTCAACTGAAGTGCTTGATACCATCAAGTCGAAACCGCCAATAGTTTCAGCAACACCGACGCTATTTGAAACCGCTTTCATCAGGGGAACTACGCAAAAGGGCAAAAGCGCAACCGTAAACCTTTATGGCGTTACGATTGGGAAAATAAACGTTGTTAGCGGCCAGATCATAGCCTGCGACCCGCTGCATGTTGATGAATATGGTATACCGTTTACGCAAGTTTTTCCTTCCGGTGAATACCCTGTCCAGCTATCAATCGCCAACGTCGGTGGTGAAGAAACCGTTGCGTTTGCGAGAATCAACTTTAGCGACGAACCGGTTACCAAATGGCAACTTGCATTGCTCGAGGGACAAGAGCCACTACCAGTTGAAGGTGAAAAAATTCATGGATATGGAGTGGACGGGGGAATAGGCGTTTTTATGGATAAAGACGCCATTAAAGCGATGAGCCCGGAGCAACTTACCGAAATTGAAGAAGGGATCTACAAAGACATCCTGAAAGAAATGGAAAAGCATTATCACTACGACTGGAAATACGCCATGTACACCTTAGGCAAACACCAATTGGCATCTTTCACTACAGGTGTTGGCGATGGCAGATATGCGACTTATATCGGTTTTGATTCAAAAGGGACCCCCTGCAGATTAGTTACCGACTTTAAGCTTTTTGACTGGAAGCAAAACTAGTCCAAAAGCCTTCACCAGCATTACCTATCTTGCACACGATCTCGTCGCTGCTGGCCTGTAAGTCGCAACGGAAGTATGCCGCAAACGTTCTCATGCATACATGAACGTGGCCTGCTTTAGCCAATGTTAAAATTTGAACGACAGGAGACGAGTATAATACCTGCACGTCAGCGATTTGTATGATAACCGAACGGGGTATTTCTATACTCGCAAGGGGCTCCAGGAAAGTTAAACATCAGCCCGGAAGGTCCATTTGGATTCATTCGCAAATTCTCCGGAACCGATGATATTATTTCAATGCTGACGCTATTGGATCCTTTTGCAAATGCTGGTACCTGGTTAATGATTACGAAAAACATTTTCCAGCGTTTCCTGCCCTTCTTTTTGCCGGCGGATGCGTTGCTCCATGCCGTCGAGCACTTCTACAAAGCCGGCGTATAATTCCTCTTTTTCGTCAATGGGATGGGGTAACGCATTGATGAGAATCAGCGTGATGTTCTCCAGGTATTTCCTGCCGCCGGGCCGGCGAAAAAAGCTTTCCACGAGGCTGGTATCCCCCTTGCTGACGATCCGCATGATATCTCTGAAGTGTTCATTCATTGCCGCAAAGATCGGGGTAGGCGACGGAAAAGAAATGTTAGATTTTGTTTGGGGAGCAGAGTGGCTTACTGTTTTAAACTTCATCGAAAACCCATTTTCCGGTTGCTGATGCATTCAACAGTTTTTCGGGTGGTCGAACCCACTCGGCATGAAGAGGACGTTCAATATATGCATCTTGCAATAAGGTTTCTGTCGTTGTAAACGGCAAAATGATCCATGCCACAGTGGTATGCATTGTTGGTTATTAACATCGCTATCCACTTCAAGCACTTTTCCGGGATGTTCAATTGGTGCTGCATACCCTACATGATGTCGCTTGTCCGGTTTCTAAATATATTCATGCTGATGGTGCAAAGTCACTGTCGTTTGGCTAAGCTTTTTTGGGAAAGAAGCTGCGTAGTGAAATCATAGTACAAGAGTGCGACGCCCGTCCGACTGCCGGAGCTGGGCGGGCGCAGCGGGCGGGCAACGATGCTCATTAGAATTACTAGGGCTGGGTCCAAAAAGAAAACGTGCTGACTAAACGATATTGAAGGCAAAGTATCTTTTTCCCGGACAGCCTCCCAAGCACATTCCCGGCACGCCCTTTCCT
>JASLBT010000118.1 GCA_030146445.1 Segetibacter sp.
GAATCCTGGTGGCCTCGCAGGTAGCTGCAGGTGAAGAAAATGCATTATCCATTCGTCTTTATGGCGAGAAAGGAGGTATTGAGTGGGCACAACAGGAACCGAATACATTATTGGTGAAGTGGCTCGATGCACCCATGCAGGTTTACCGCGCCGGTGCAAATTACAACGACCGTCTTTACGCGGTTGCTACACAAAATTGTCGAACCCCTGGCGGACATCCCGAGGGATACCTCGAAGCATTTGCCAACATTTACCGCAACTTCGCTTTGGCTTTAACCAATGGTAAAACCAGCCACGATGGCGATAACCAAACTTACGAGTTTCCCGGAGCAGCTGAAGGGGTTCGCGGAATGGCATTTATTGATACCGTTGTTGCTTCGTCGGCGTCAGAAAGCAAATGGACCGGTTTTGTATCCTGATCTTGAGGTTATGGAATTAAGTCTACCCGTACTCCGTTAGCAGCATTTTACATCAAAAAGCCTTTTTTTACAAAATACCATCAGTTTTATGTTGCCATATCTATCGAGAGTTCAAGTCGTTGTTTTAGTGCTTTTTCTGGCTTTTGTTAATTGTGCTTTTGTAGCTGTTGACAAAAACGGTGCTCACAACGGCAGACCATCAACAAATAGCCTGGTCATTCCGGCAGAGTCAAAACCACAGGTTAAAAAAGTTTCTTTTTTAAACCGCCTTAGACATAAACTTAGCATCAAACCAAAGAACGGCAAAGGTTTAGTAGCACTTGCGGTAGTGGGTACCATATTAGTATCAATTATCCTTGCTTTAGGTCTTTATATGTTTGCATTCGCCGGGGCATCAGGAACACTGTTAGCTCTCGTCGGGATCGTTGGTTTCGCATTGATTATATTTGCAGCAGCCAGAATAATAAGAGGGGTAAAAAGAAGACAGCGCACTGCTCATCTAAATCCAAATAAAGACGGAGGATCCGGCATAGTAAATACTGTACTTCAGTGAAGTCGCAAAGCCCTGGCGAAGACCTAAAGCTGGCAATACCGGCTTTTGCAATTTTTGTTTGACTGCAGGGGCTCAACAACAGATCATTATCGAAGCCCGGAAACTAAGTGAGCTGACAGCACGCTGAGTCACTCCAGGCTTCAAGCCTCTACTCGTTTTATTGTTACGAATACAAGCACTATGCAAACATTAAAAGGACCAGCAATATTTCTCGCACAGTTCCTTGGTGATAAGCCCCCCTTCAATGAGCTCCAATCGATTTGTCGATGGGCACAAGCACTCGGCTACAAAGGAGTTCAAATACCTACCTGGCACAGCGGCTGTATAAATCTTCAACTCGCTGCGGAAAGTAAGACCTATGCCGACGAATTAAAGGGTGTAGTGGCTGATGCGGGACTTGAGATTACCGAATTGTCAACCCATTTGCAGGGACAACTCATTGCTGTTCATCCCGCCTATGATGCTTTATTTGACGGCTTTGCACCAAAAGAAGTGCATGGTAACAGCAAAGCACGAACCGAGTGGGCGGTAGCCCAACTAAATTATGCTGCAAAGGCGTCGGAAAACCTGGGTTTGAATGCACATGCAACCTTCAGCGGCGCACTACTGTGGCATACCGTATATCCGTGGCCCCAACGGCCTGCCGGACTTGTTGAAACCGGGTTTACTGAACTTGCCGCACGCTGGCTGCCAATCCTGAATGAGTTCGACCGCTGTGGCGTCGACCTGTGCTACGAAATTCATCCCGGAGAAGATCTTCACGATGGCGAGAGTTACGAACGTTTTCTCGAAAAAGTAAACGGTCATGCCCGTGCCTGTCTCTTGTACGATCCCAGCCATTTTGTATTACAGTGCCTCGACTACCTGTCGTATATCGATCACTACCATGAACGCATAAAAATGTTCCATGTCAAGGACGCCGAGTTTAATCCCACTGGTAAGCAAGGGGTATATGGTGGTTACCAGCCGTGGATCGACAGGGCAGGAAGGTTTAGGTCGCTCGGCGATGGTCAGGTAGATTTCAAAGCAATATTCAGTAAACTTGCACAGTACGATTTTAAAGGTTGGGCGGTTTTGGAATGGGAGTGTTGCATAAAACACCCCGAAGATGGTGCCCGTGAAGGAGCCCTTTTTATAAGGGACCACATCATCAATGTTACAGAAAAAGCTTTCGACGATTTTGCTGCGACGGGATCTAACGAAGGTTTCAACCGCAGCGTACTCGGGCTTTCTTAGGCTCGCGACTCCTCAAAAGGTGTTATTCCATCGCCACCTTAAATGAATAATACAATCCTCATATGAAAAAACTCTTCGTCATCTTCTTAATCACGGTTGGTGTTTACGCATGCTCCGGGCCGGAAACCAAAGAGGAAAAAACCAAAGAACTGGCAGCAGAGGCTCCGGCATCCCCTACATCACCTGATTATGAAAAAGGGTTGTCGCTTATTGCTCAATCCGATTGCCTCACCTGTCACAAGGTGGATGAAAAAGTTACCGGACCCGCTTATCGCGACGTGGCGAATAAGTACCCTGATAACCAGGAAACCATTGAGTACCTCGCAGGCAAAATCATCAAAGGTGGCGCGGGGGTATGGGGCACCATACCAATGACCCCACACCCAAACCTCGCCCAGGAGGATGCTCAAACCATGGCCCGATACATTTTACTCCTGAAAAAGAAATAACATGAGAAAACTTGCCGTACATTTCCTTGCCTTTGGATTGCTTTCTTTAACCGCTTGCGCTCAGCCAATTTCAAATGCCATGAACAAAGCAGAAACGCCTGCAGCGAAATGGGAAAAGCTGTTCGATGGAAAAACAACCTCGGGATGGCATACCTACGGACAAACCAGCGCAGGCACAGGGTGGAATGTTCAGGACGGGGCCTTGCACCTTCAACCAGGCGGCGAAGGTCAAACCGGCCGTGGCGACCTGGTTACGGATGGTGAATACGGCGACTTCCACCTTAAACTCGAATGGAAGATCTCCAGGGGTGGCAACAGTGGAGTAATATTCTATATTCACGACAACAAGCAGAAATACCCGCAAACCTACAATACGGGTTTGGAGATGCAGGTGCTCGACAACGACGGTCACCCTGATGGGAAAATTCATAAACATCGCGCTGGCGACCTTTACGACCTTGTAGCATGCAAACCTGAAACGGTAAAGCCCGTTGGAGAATGGAACCAGGTTGAGGTGATATCCAATACCGGCAAACTGCAGTTTATACTCAATGGTACCCAGGTCGTCGCAACAACATTGTGGAACGATGACTGGAAACAAATGGTTGCTGCAAGCAAGTTTAAATCCATGCCTGACTTCGGCACTTATAAAACCGGCAAAATATCCCTGCAGGATCATGGCAACGAAGTTTGGTTCCGGAACATTATGATCCGGAGTTTATAAGCAGCATACTTTGGGGCTTTGCACACCAGTGCTGTCCAGGCAGTAGCCCGGGCTTCTCCGGGCTGCGCTTCGCTCCGGCCCCGCCCCAAAGGCGTGGCTGCCCCTTCGTATCCCGCAGCCCTTCGGCATTTGTGCATAAAGCTGCTTTCAACTACCGGTCTTTTAACAATCAAACTCCCTTATGAAACTTCTACTTCCTGCTGTCCTGGCCGCCACTATCGCTTTATTTGTGTATGCACAGGCGACAAAAAAATCACGAGCCAAACCTGCTGCCATATTGGTGTTCTCAAAAACAAGGGGCTTTCGGCACGAGAGCATACCGTATGGAATAGCTGCAATTAAAAAGCTCGGGCTCGAAAACAAGTTTACGGTTACTGCTACGGAAGACTCTTCCATGTTTAACCCCGACACTTTAAAGAACTACCAGGCAGTTTTGTTCCTAAGTACTACCGGTGACGTTTTAAACAGCGACCAGGAGGCAGCCTTTACGGCGTATGTAAGAAATGGCGGTGCTTATGTCGGCGTACATGCTGCTGCCGACTGCGAATACAAATGGGAGTGGTATGGCAAACTGGTAGGCGCTTATTTCAAATCGCACCCAAAGCAACAAATGGCTAAGGTCATGGTCGTTCAGCCGAAGCATGCCTCAACAAAGGCCCTCCCCAAAGAATGGGTACGCTTCGACGAATGGTATAATTACAAAAACATAAACCCCGACGTAAAAGTGCTGATGAAGCTCGACGAATCCTCTTACAAGGGTGGAGAAAATGGCGACAATCACCCAATCGCATGGTACCACACTTACGATGGGGGACGCGCTTTTTATACCGGTCTCGGTCATACCAACGCGTCATTTGCAGAGCCGAAGTTTTTGGGGCACCTTCTGGGCGGCATTGAATATGCACTCGGCCGTAAGAAATAGCAAAAGGCACACGACTTCGATAATTACCTACAACTGTATTTATTGTTGATACATCATGATGAATAAGCTGCGCAGGGCTAAAGTTATCGGCTGCCATTTATGGCCGACGATTACAACTTAATTCACCGTGCCTGTGGCCGACAGCGCTGGTTCGGATGCTCCCCAGCCCCATTAAAAGCCACCATCCTTCGGCTACATCCTGACCAGAGAAAATAAAAATTGCAGTACTCAACACAGATGTTTTCACGCCGCAGCAATCTGCGCTTTGGCAGTACCCATTGCTGAACTTACCCGTAAACATAACGTCGGAGATTTACCTGCAAACACCAGCCTGGCAAGGTTAACCCTATTGTCTTGAAGGAACGGGCCCGGGGTAAGTACGATCACCCGGCATGTTCGAAAGCATCGTTCCTGAAATCTTACTTTAGTATGGTTATGGAGCCACCAAATGGTTTGATGCCCTGGCTTCTGAGTTCAATAACATAGTAATATACCGCTACTGGTAATGGCGCTCCCTTGTAGGTTCCATTCCATGGTTGTTCGTAGCCATCGGAATGAAAGAGCAGTTGCCCATGCCGGTTGAAAATGTCCACTTTGGCATCAGGGAAGTATTGCAGGTTATTGATGATCCAGGTATCATTTATGCCGTCGCCGTTTGGAGAGAACACATTTGGAATGTAAAGTTTCAACACCCTAAAGGCCACATCGTCGCTGCTGCTACAACCGCCAATTCCTGTCACCGTCAGTTTGTACAGAATGTCTGCTTCAGGAGCTATTGCCGGCCGCAAGGCTGTATCATTCGACAAGTATGTTGAGGGTGTCCACCGGAACCGGGCATCACTGGCTGTAACGGTAGGATTTAGATTACCCCGCCACCCCATCAACACCACCTGGTCTGCGCCGGCATATACCCGAGGGTAATCGTAAATTGTCATTTTGACGCCGTTGGAGGCCGCTGTACGACTGGTAACACAACGTTCGCTGCTCGTAAGAACGCAGGTCACCACATCCCCATTTGCCAGCGAAGCCGTGGTAAAGCTATCTGTGTTTGTGCCAACGTTCTTTCCATTAACCTGCCACTGGAATGAGGGGTTAGTACCCCCATTCACAACAGCCGCAGTAAATGTTACGGGCGTTCTTACGCAAACATTATTTGTCCTCGCATTAATGGTTATGGCTGGTGTAAGGTTGGCGTTAACCGTCATACGAATTCCATTCGACTGTGCTGCAGTAGTGGAGATACAAAGAATGCTGCTCTTTAAAATGCTCGATACTACATCTTTGTCACTCAGGGTGGTAATTACCAGGCTGTCTGCCGCAGTACCAACATCTCTGCCGTTAACCTGCCATTGATACTGTGGTGCATTACCGCCATTTACCGGGTGCGCCTTAAAGGTTACCGGACTTCCGGCACAAATGTTCGTGTCGGAGGCCGTTATCGTAATAGAGGGTGTCACGGTGGTATTTACCACGATGAAGTTTGGCGAAACGATGCTATCGCTACAGCCAAACAGGGAGGATGTTACAACCAGTTTCACCGTATAGCTTCCGCTTCCATTGTAAAAGTGTGATGGGTTCCTGAGGGTAGAAGTACCCCCGTCTCCAAACGACCACAGATAACTCAACGTGCCCATTGCGGAACTGCTGTCCGTAAATTGTACCAGCGATGAGTCGCATAAGACGGTTTTATCTGCTCCGAACTTCGGGAACATCTGTTCAATAACTATAGAATCTTTGCCATTCACCGGTACAACGCAACCTCTAACGTCGCGTAATAAAATCTGAGGAAGAAATTTGCCACCGGTTGTATAAACATTTGAGGTAACCGAATCTGCGGTAGTGATCGAGTTGCCATCGCCAAAGTTCCATATGTATTCCACCTGCCTCGAACTGTGCGCCGTAAAGGTGATAGGTAAGGGAGCACAACCGGTCAAAGGAGTGTACGTTAAGGTAGCATCAAGCAGGTCAACATTAATGACCTTGTATGCCGAGTCCTGGCAACCACCAGGGCTGGTGACAACCAGCTTCACCTGGTACGTTTTCGAAGAAGAAAATACGTTCACCGGGTTTTGCAGAGATGAGGTGTTTCCATTATCAAAGTCCCACGACCAGCTGCTTGCATAAGTACTGCTGTCGAAGAAAGATATTTGTATGGGCTGGCAAATGAAACTGTCACTAGCTGAAAAAAGGGCTTTTGGGCTTTGTACGCTAATGTAGTTTGGCTTGGTTACGGTGTCAATACAACCACTTTCGCTTGTAATGATCAGGCTTACAGAGTAGCTGCCCGCCTGCGCATAGGTATGCGTAGGTGTTGCGCCGGTCGAAGTATTGCCATCGCCAAAATTCCATTGATAAGTAAGGTTTGCACCAGTGGACAAACTCGAAAAGTTTACAGGAGCACCGGGGCAGGTAAGTGTATCTGGCGAAGTAAACTCGGCGTTTGCTTTCGCAACAGTGAGGACAGCTGCTTTAAACACGCTGTCGGTGCAGCCAAAGCTATCCGTCACCTTCAGAGCGATGCCGAAAACGCCTGTTGAGTTGTACGTATGCTGAAAAGGTGGATTGGTAAAGGACTGGCGAATGCCATCACCAAAATTCCAATCCCATATGGCGATGGGATGAGTACCATCAGTAACTGTTGAGTCGGTAAAAGTAACAGGGGTAGCAAAACATATCGGCGGTGTTACTGCAGCAAAACCTGCTGTCGGACCATAGATCCTAACGGGGCCGGCCAATGAGAACGTATCGATACATCCAACCGAATCAGTAGTAATTACCGCCGGTACAAACGATCCGTTCGAAGCATAGGTATGTATTGCCGGAACAAAGGCTGTTGTCGTTGATAATGGATTATCCATACCTGTGAAAAACCAGCTGTACTTAATGATATTACTGGTGTCGGCTCCCGGTAGGGTGAAATTTACCGGTGTCCCCCGGCAAATCTCCGGTTTGTCAACCGCCAATGTTCCGCGCTTGTCCAGTACTTTGATCCTCTTTGCCAGTGTATCTGCACAAGCTCCGTTGGTAACAATAAGCTCAACAAGATAATTACCGGGAGCAGCATAGGTGTGAGTGGGGCTAACCTGTGTGGTGGTACCTCCATCGCCGAAATTCCAACTCCAGGTCTTGGCGTCGATTGAACCGTCTAAAAACTGCCGGGTCAGCCGGTCGGTACAAAGGAATGAGGTATCGAAGTTAGCCACAGGAGGAATCACATAGATATAGTCCTTTTTAACCAGGGTGTCGCTGCAGCCAAAACTGGTAGCTATTAATGTGATCGTCTGCTTACCCGTATCAGAAAAAACATGCATTGGGTGCTGGAGTGTAGAACTTGTGCCACCATCAAAAATCCAGAGCCATTCATTAACATTGCCCGTAGAAAGGTCGGTAAAGTTTACGGGCAAATTAGCGCAGATACTAAGCGGATCAGCTGAAAATGCCGCGCTAGGTTTGTTTCCTACATTAGCAGCATTGTTCACGACCAGGGTATCTGTGCAACCCGAGGCTGTACGAATGATGAGCTTAATTGAAAACAGGCCCGGCGTGGTATAAGTGTGTTTTGGATTAGGATCACTGGAAGTATTACCGTCGCCGAAGTCCCACGAATACGAAGTAACCGGCTCACCAGTTTGCATTACAACTGTTGGGGTAATTGTAAAAGGAAGACATCCCTTAACCGGCAGGCCACTTACAGACCGAATCTTTGGTGGACTGATTTGTACAAGGTCTTTTTGGATTGATATACCGTCACAACCGGTCGGATTGATTGCATTCAACGTTACCGTATAAATACCAGGTTTTGTATAAGTATGCGATGGATTAGGGCTCGTGGATGTAGTACTATCTCCAAAATCCCAAAGGTAGGTTCCGTTGCCTGCAGTATTGTTGGTGAAATTGACCGTAAATGGAACCTGGCAGCTTAACGGATTAGAAGACGTAAATGAAGCTGTGGGCTTAGTAGTTATCGTAATCGTTTTAACAATCGAGTCCAGGCAACTTCCAAAGTTATTCACCAGTTTAACCTGGTACGTGCCCGCAGTTGTGTATATTTTCGAGGGGTTTAGCGCAGTCGACGTGGTGCCGTCACCAAAGTCCCACATTGCCGATACGCTTCCGGGGAGTGAGGTATTGGTGAACGTGGCATTGCTTCCTTCGCAAGTGCCGGAGACGGTAAAATCTGCCTGGGCAAACTGAACTTTAATCAGGTCTGTTTTAATCAGGGTATCTGAACATCCATTTGGATTAGTTGCTATCAGTTTTACGGTATAAACGCCCGTGTTCGGATAACTGTGAACGGGCGAGCGCATCGTAGATGTAGTGCCGTCTCCAAAATCCCAGAAGAAGGACGACGAGCCGGAATTGAGTGAGGTATTGTTAAAGGTTACTGTTGCAGGTGGCCGGCAACCCTGTGTTATCGAATGAGTAAAGGCAGCGACGGGGGTTGGCAACAACCGGATGTAGTTCGGCCGCGAGAAGAGTTTCTCGCAACCAATGCTGTTTGTCACTTTAAGCGTTACCGTAAAGTTTCCTGAGCCGCGATAAACGTGAAAAGGATTTTGCTGTGTTGAGGATCCGCCATCACCAAAGTCCCAGCTCCAACTTACGATATTGCCCGTGGTTGAAGCACTGCTATCGGTAAACTGAACAGGCAGGGGAGAACATCCACCCGTTGAAGAGCCACCAAAGTTTACGACGGGGGGCAGGTTTACATTAATCAATCCCGTGCGCACAATGGAGTCGCTGCTGGTTGCGTTCCTGGCTACAAGTTTTACTGTATAGACTCCCGGGGAGAAATAGGTGATACTTGGGTTCTTTTGAATAGAGGTACTCCCATTTCCAAAGTCCCAAAACCATATGGTAGGATTACCGGTGGATTGGTCAGTAAAGTTCACTACCATCGGGGCGCAGCCCGCAACTGGAGTCGCAGAAAAATTCGCGACAATAGTTTGCGAGAGGCTTAATAATGGTAGTAAAACCAAAAAAAGAAAGCATCCCTTCATTATGGTGTTAGTATAAGATCATGACCAATTCCTTTCCCTGCGGCTGCCCGCAACCATATTGATGAATATGGAACTCTTTTAGTTGCAGAGACCTTTCCTTGTTCAAAAGTAGCCAGCACCGCAAGTGAATTCACTGTGAGGCTATTAAATAGTAATTAAATTACAATGATTTAACGAGGACCTTTCCGAAGGTGACATAGTCTTCATTTTTAGCCTGGCCGGCTAACTCGATACACTTGGCGGCACTTGCTCTTGCGCCGGCTTTATCGCCCATGTCCTTCTGGATTCTCGCTTTTGTGAGATACAGGTAGTAACCCTTTGGCGTCGCTTCAATGGCTTTATTGATGTTTTCAAGTGCCTTCGGATAGTCCTTGTCCCATTCGTAATAGAAAGTTGCCGCCTGGAAATAAGGCTTTTTGTCACCAGCCAGGGCAGTTGCAAGTTGGGTTCGGACGCGTTCTTTTATATTGGTGGTAATTGGGATCTGTACGGCTGTTGTGCCCCACATTAACTCCAGTTCGCAACTTTCCGGTTTAACATTGCTGACCTGGATAGTAAACGTCTCGGTATTCTTTATTTTGCTGGCCGGAACGGTAAAACGGGCCACATCATCACTCTCTTTATAACCATCGGTACCCCAGTTGGTTAATCCTTTATTGAGTATTACCTGCCATTGATCTTTTCCGGGGATTGTATACAGAACATAAGTGCCGCTATCCAATGCAGTCCCCGCGATAGATACTTTATCGGTGAACCTGATTCGTGTAGCTGAATTTGCGCCCGTTCTCCAGATCTTACCAAAAGGAGCAAGTTCACTCGAAGTTTTAAACACCTCCCTTCCTCTTAAGGAAGGTCGTGAGTAATTAACCTCAATCCGGCCCATGCCAAAATCCTGGCGAATGACCTGGGTAGAACTGGGTGCCGGAAGATTTACCTGTGCATAAGTGCACATCGCAGAAAGTACAACTATAAACACCATCATCACACGTGTTCTTAACATATCAGTTTTTTGGGCAAACGTACGCCATCGGAAGGTCAATGCAAAACGACCAACTTCCCATTATTGGAATTTGGGTCAAACCGCTTTATTTCAAGTTTTTTTTAAGCAGATCAAAGCCGTATAAACGTTGCTAATTGATTATTTCAGTTCGTTTAGGCGGGTATCACCACCGCCCTGCTTAATCCGGAGTTCCCAGGTTTTACCGCTTTTTATGAAATCTTTAGCAGTGAGCAAATCCTGATTAC
>JASLBT010000125.1 GCA_030146445.1 Segetibacter sp.
GTAATCACGCATGCAAATATGATGTCCAGAACCAACCGGTACCTTACAGGCTTTCTAGAAGCGCCAATACGTTCTACGTCCAGCAGGCTGCTCGTGAACCCTGGAGGATAGCAGAAGTGTAGCAGCATTTACAAGCGTGCATACTGCAACACTAAAAGAAGGAAAACGCTCCGGGTTGATAGTTTCCGCAGTAGGTCGATCACTCAATTTCGTTCATGCGTATAGCTTGCTTTTAACTTTTTGAAACGGAGTTATTCCCGCAACTTCCTCAACGCCTGATGATGTTTATGAAATTGTTCACGAGGATACGAAAAAATATGGTTCACTGTTTTGCTTAATTCATGACAACATTTTATTACATATAATATGTCAGCCAACTTATGCTTTTACGAATCATGAAAAACTTGCGCCCCTTTGCGCCGCAAATTTTATTCGACGATTGTCCGTTGAGAGTGTTGGTGAAGAGTAGTGGTACCAAAACACCGCACAGCCAAATTTACAATCCAAACGATCGTACATACCGAGGTAATGAATTTAGCGTGTTTACCCCTTTTAAAGCCTTTATGAAACCTGGTTGGCTGTATCAAACTATATTGCCCTTTGTACTGCAAGAAGCAATTTCGGGTAGGTTGTTACTTCGCTGCATAGGAATAATTTTGGAGGGCGGGTTTCAATACCTGCCCTTTTTCGTGCCTGGACCTAATTCTAACTTTCGAGGCAATGCCCCTTATCAGGCTGTGAGATTTCAATGTAAGCGGTTTAATTGAGCAACCTGGTTTCATTGGGAGGCCTGCTTTCCAGGCATAATAGTTAAGACATTTCAACTTTATTAGATTTTATAAACCACCTACAGTGGGAGAAAATCGTACCCTGTTCTTTTAGCCTATTGATTTTGTTTGTTTTTTAGTACGTTAACTCTTTTTAACCTGCATGTAGGAAAGGCACACCAGGTGATCTGTAAGCGGGAAACACTAACTTTAATAATAACTTATAATCAGCAAATGAAAAGGAATTTTCTAACGATCGCTTTTGCTTTTGTAGCAACGTTTCTGAACGCCCAACAGTCGGCAGGAACAGATAGCGCAGGCAGCCAACAATCGCAAGCTCCTCGCCGGTCCCGGCCTGTCATTGGTGAATTAACCACTAGTCCCGGAGTGCACGACCCGGTTATGGCGAAAGAAGGAGATACTTACTATGTATTTCACACCGGTAGTGGCGTTTGGTCGTCGAAGGACATGATTACGTGGAAACGTGAACGGCCGGTATTCGATTCCAGTAATACTCCTGCATGGTTGAGGGGTGCCGGTTTTAACAGGCCCGGATACTGGGCACCGGATATCTTTTTTCACAACGGACGATGGCATCTGTACTACTCTAATTCTGCCTTTGGTAAGAATACTTCTGCAATTGGCGTAGCTACTAATAAAACGCTAAATCCATCCTCTGCTGATTACAAGTGGGTGGACCAGGGCAAAATTGTGCAAACCTATCCCGGCAAAACCAATTACAATGCCATCGATCCCGCTGTGATCTACGACAAGAAAACGAAGTCTCCATGGATGACGTACGGTTCTTTCTGGCATGGAATGCAATTGGTGAAATTAAGTAAAGATGGGTTGCGCCTGGCCAATCCCAAGGACTCTATAAAGTTAAATACTGTTGCAAGCCGCATGACTGATCCTTCTGCTTCCAATCCTCCTTCGGACGGCGTTCATCCGGCCGATGCAGGCGGCAATGCGATAGAGGCACCATTCCTGTTTAAAAAAGGCAAATATTATTACCTGTTCGTATCGTTTGACTATTGCTGCAGCGGCGCAAAGAGCGATTACAAGATTGCAGTAGGGCGTTCAACCAGGATAAAGGGACCATACTTTGATAAAAAAGGTGTTGATATGGCACGTGGTGGCGGAACAGTTATTCGTCAAGGTGACAAAAACGAATTCCATGCAGTTGGTCACAATAGTGCCTACACCTTCGACAAAACTGATTACATCGTTTATCATGGATATTCCGTTGCAGAAAATGCAGCACCAAAACTGGTTATTGAAACACTAAACTGGGACAAGGATGGATGGCCGGTGATAGGAGAAAGAATTACTCCTAAACCTCGCCCCCAATAATGAAAAATAGAGCAGAACGCAGGAGCGGTTACTGTTGGTTTGAAAGCGGTAAAAAAATGCGCTTTGGGCTAATCATGGCTTACAGGAACCTCAAAACATGACGGTGTCCGGTAAAACATATACTACTGTTCAGGGCATGTCACCCAGGCTGGGTAAGCGGGCAGGGCTATTCGTTCCGACATTGGTTGCGATCCCCCCGAAAGGTCCGGAGGAACTGAAGCTTTTCGCTGCTGTCCCTGGCGGGAACAACATGAAAAGGTTAATACAACATGATGTATCAACACATGGTTATTCCGTTTTCATAAGATTCATTCCGAGCTCCGCAGATCGCCCCGACTTAAATAGTTTATCGGCACATTGAATCAAAAAAGCTGATTGTTGTTCAACAAGGGTTCAATCCCAATTAGCAGGTCAAAAAGTTTTAAAACAATACATGTGATGAAAAAAAATGAATTTTTGGCATTCGCCTTAATTGCGTGGTTTATGACAACTGCCGTTTATGCGCAGCAAAATCCGGGTCCTATTGTAACGGGAAAGGACATTGCGGTGGTTGCTACGCAATATGGTAAGGTTCGTGGGTACATTGATGATGGTATATATGCTTTTAAGGGCATACCGTATGCGAAGGCTGAACGATTTATGCCTCCCCAGGTACCGGACAAATGGGATGATGTGAAACAGTGCACAATATATGGACCGCAGGCGTTGCAAAGTTCCTCATCGACGTGGGGCGGACAAGGTGACTACAATTTCGGCTTCCAGTTTAACCGGGAGCCAATGGATGAGAAGAACTC
>JASLBT010000155.1 GCA_030146445.1 Segetibacter sp.
TGTTACTTTGATCCTTAGTGTTAGCGCAACAATCAGCAGCACTACAACACGGACCATCTGTTCAAACCAATTGCCTTACTCATGGAACGGGAACACCTATACCGCAGCAGGTACCTACAAGGATACCCTGAAGACTGTTGCAGGATGTGATTCCGTAGCGACGTTAATATTGGCCGTAAGCCCAACGTTGAGCAGCACTACAACACGTACGATCTGTTCAAACCAATTGCCTTACTCCTGGAACGGGAATACCTACACCGCAGCGGGGACGTATAAGGATACCCTGAAAGCTGTTGCAGGATGTGACTCGATTGTTACTTTGATCCTCCAGGTAAAAACAACTACAACAGAAACAAAAAATGTCTCTACCTGTGCATCAACCTACACCTTACCAAACGGCATCGTTGTGACCAATAGCGGAACTTATACAACTGTATTCATAAACGCCAGCGGCTGCGACAGTACCATCATTACCAACTTAACACTTGGAAAAGCACCCACGGTGGTGGTCAATAACCCCGCAGCCGCTTGCTTCCCCGCCACAATCGATCTTACCGCCGCAACAATCACAACCGGAAGCGATCCCGGGCTGACGTATACTTACTGGATGAATGCAGCCGCGACTACAGCCCTAAGCAACCCAACTGCAGTTTCAACGACAGGAACATATTACATCATGGCAACAAATGGCAATGGATGCACCATCATAAAACCCGTTTCTGCCACGGCTTTTCCAACTCCAAAATTAGTCGTCAACAACCCCGCCTCGGTCTGCGCCCCATTAACGGTCGACATTACTAATGCCGCGATTACCGCAGGCAGTAGCCAGCGCTTAACCTATACCTATTGGATGGATGCCGCCAACACCATTCCAGTTGACTCCCCACACGCAATTTCTAACAATGGCACCTACTATATACGGGCATCAGCGGACGGAGCATGTCCATTTACGCAGTCCCTACCGGTTACCGTGTCTATATCCAAGACTATTCCCGGTATACGCTATCCAACCATCACTGCCGAGCCAAATCTTCCTATTCAACTGCAGGCCAGGTTTGTTGGAATTTACCATAGTTACGGCTGGAGTCCTGCTCACGGCCTGAATACTACCAATGAAAGAACAGTGGTGTTCAACTATGACAGGGCAATAGAATACACGATAAGGTTAACGTCCCGTGTGGGCTGTGTTACGGTAGACACCTTGCTCGTCGAATTGCAACAACGTTCGCGTTTGAGGTCCGACATCTTTGTTCCAAAGGCCTGGTCTCCTAACGCCGATGGACATAACGATAAGCTCTTTCCATTAACCGTCAACATTAGTAAACTTCATTACTTCAGGGTCTTTAACCGATGGGGACAACTTGTTTTTGAAACAAGTCAAATTGGCTTCGGCTGGGACGGCATTTTCAAAGGAAAGCCCCATGTTTCAGATGTGTTTACCTGGACACTGGAAGCGACAGGGGTCGACAACCGTCACTTTAAATTAAGTGGAAACTCCCTCCTGTTACGATAACCTCTTACAAAAAGGGGATGCGACCCGATAAATTTCGCTTTCAACAACCTTAGCTTTTCGAAGATTGTAGTTGCCGTCAGCTTCAAAGTAATCTGCCATTCTCCTAGCCCGCGACAGCGCCGCCCAGATATACGTCGGGTCGTTTCTTCCGGTGAATAAATTGAGTTCTATAACCAACAACCGGCTGGCGTTTTTCGCGGCAAACCCATTGGTGTAAGCGGATAGCCCCGCCGTGGTATTCTACGCGGAACGTACTGCCAGTTGCAATAATAAAAGTGTAAAAACGTTTATGTAACCATATATATCCAATACCAATACCAATACCGTGATTTTCATGCTTCATCCGTCTTTTGTTTTAATTACGACGTCTGTAAAAAAAAGTTTAGCTCGTTAAGTCATGAAAATATCCATCGTATGTATATCGATTATACTATGCTTTTGGAGCTCTAAGGCTTCTCATGCGCAAGACCCGAGTTTTTCTCAATTTTTTTCTTCCCGCTAAATATCAATCCGGCATTAACCGCCAACATCAATGCGGACTGGCGTATCATAACAAATATCCGGGATCAATGGATGGGGCCTGCCAGCCCCTATGTAACCGGAACCATATCATACGACAGCAAAATCCTTCAAAAAAGAATACCAAATGTCTCCGAGATTAACTACTTTGGGCTTGGTGGAATGCTGATGTTTGACAAGGCTATGGGTGGCACCGTGAAAAGCACCTATGCTTCCGTTAACCTTTCCTATACTGTAAAAATTGCTGAAGATTATAACGAAAACGTCCATAAGTTATCCGCAGGCTTCGGTGCGATCTACGGGAGGCGGTACACGGATTTTAGCGAACTTGATTTCCAGGAACAGTTCGTAGGCCACGGCTTCAATACCAGCTTGCCAACCGGGGAAACTGCGCTTTCCAACATGAAAGCTTACCTCTCATCAAGCCTTGGACTTGTATACAATTTTAAAAACGAGAAAAGGAATTTGGACATCGGCCTTGCAGGTTTTCACCTAAATAAACCAAAGCAAACATTTCTGGAAGACAAAAACCAGTATCTCGCCATCAGGACTGTTGCACACGCAAATTTTGAAGCAGTCATATCCTCAAGACTTATCTTAAATACAAATGCCATTTACCAAAAGCAATCAAGCGCGAGCTACTTTTCTGTTGGTGGTGCACTTGGGTACGCTTTGCCGGAGGAGGAGTCGACCATCATCAACGCCGGATTATGGTACTGGTCCAGAAATGCCATCATCCCATACCTTGGCTTCGCTTACAAAGATTTGCAGGTGGGGATCAGCTCTGACATCACCATTTCTAAATTAGCACAAGCTGACAATGGGCCTAATACTTTTGAGATAAGCCTGATCGTCAGGGGCTCAAAAAAGCCCACCGGTATTATCCCTTGCTTTTGGAAATAATTCCTCCACACGCACCCAATTATTTCAAATCGACAGTAGTTACCGATTTATCTAATCCCACTCAACCTATACAGTACCCCATTTCCCCAGAACTGCCAATTTCCACCTCTATTTGCCGTGCAGGAGATTGCTAGACGGCCTCTCTACATCGTTACGTAAGTCCTTTAACCTAGCTTGCCACTGGCGGGGGGCTGAGCACCCGAACGTTATTTCTCGTCCCCCACCGCGATGTTATACAAGCTCAGTGGAATATACCAGTTCCCGATAGCGACAACTCAACAAAACACGACACTATCAAAAGCCGGCGCCCAAGTCGGCGAGCCCGATAGCACTCTTGTCGTATATCGTGGAGTAGCTACATCTCTTCTTCCGTCTCCCGTGCTCCCGCTTAATCGATCCTGCGACAGTATTCCCCGCGTGAGTCATCTTGACTTCAATTGAATTCAGGAAAAAAATACCAGTTTACGCACAGTTCTGACCAACTCAGGCAGAAGCACATTTTAAGCGCTTCGCCTGTTTCGGCTGCAGCACTGCCGAAGCTGCTCAAAATCATCTTTTTTATCAGCGGAGTCCTGTAAATTTTATCCCGATTTGGTTGATCACTGGAAGCCCAAGATCAAAGTGATTATAGAGCTTTCGTTATGCAGTTTCAGCCTGTGCGGGTACGTGCTTCAACGGAAAATATCGACTGTCATTGCTGGGCAATTTGCAACGAAACTGCCTGCGGATTGAGGAGCAAAATCCACTATGCAATCGGGTTCAAAAATGACATTGGCGGCTATGAATTACGTAACCCACTTGTCAAATTAAGCAGCTCTCCCAAAGGCATTACCACCATCAAAAATGGATCTGAAACAGTCGCCGTTTTCTAAGGGTTTATGGACTTCCTCTCAGGGCTCAGCCTCCCGAATTTAAACGCCTCGCCGCTCAACTTTACGGTCCTGAATTCCCTCTCTTTTTTCGAAGGTTCACGAACATTTCTAGAACAGCACAAGACCATAAACCTCTACCTGGATCGTGATACAAGCGGACAAAATTACAGTGGCTATGCACTCTCATTGAGTCCGAAGTACCAGCACTGCAGCAACCTGTATCAAAAGTATAAAGACCTTAATGAATGGATGATACATATAGGCAAAGGCCCGGGTTTGCAACGAGGTCTAGACATGTAAAAGGAACCATGTGATTGTTTGCTTCCAATTTTCTTAGTCGTCAAAATTCCTGAAGCCAATTTAAAAGTTATGAGACCCCGTAAATCGATCAGATTGCCTCCGTACCGCAATCGGCAAGATGTTCAATTGTTGCACAATTGGATCTTGCCCGTCCTCCGAAGTCGGACGGGATTAGAGTTCAAAAGGTAAATATTGCTAACGTGAAAATGAAGAAGAGATGGAAAACACCGCTGATAACACCCAAAAACATTGGATCAGCTTCAGGGTAAAGCCTGAAGAATACAACCAGATACACCGGCATTTCAAAGCCACAACCTGCAAAAAGCTGAGTGATTACGCACGCAAAATCCTCCTCAATAAGCCCGTTA
>JASLBT010000174.1 GCA_030146445.1 Segetibacter sp.
GGATGCTCCTTGCGGAACGTGAGGAGCATCCGAACTAAAAGACCGCCAGGCAACTATAATTCCGACATCATCTCTCCTGTCTTTGCTGTTGTAAGCGCCATTTCGGCGGCCCTCATTCCGTTTTTACTTTCTACCGAAGAAATAAGCTAATATCGTCGATGACCTATGCAAAAACACGGGTTTTGTATGGTTCGGAGGCTAAACTGCCTCATAGACCGTTTCGACGCTCCCCATCTAATTACCTGATAACAGGTGCAATTAGCATGGTGCTGGTACATGTAAATACACGTGGGATTAATATTAGTCATAATCAGGTCGAACGGCGAAATAACGGGGGCGGCCCCGTTGTCATACGATAGAACTTTAGTGTTTACCACACGCAAGATTTAAAAACACCGCTCAATTGATTTTTATAAACCCTCATAACGCCATAATCCTTCGATCAATTGATATCTTTTTTGAACTTGGTGATAATGGAGTAATGCGTACACAATACACTACAGGTGCGGGTTTCACTTAAAAGAGGTAGCTTTTGCCATAATAATTGATGCGAAAAGATGGCTAATATAGATTTAAGTAGATCGTAATTTTACTTTGTAATTGAGACAAGGGGGGAATAAAAAAATGGAAAACAAGCGTTAAAGAGCAATGTTAGAGGCCTGGTAAGAGAGCTAGCAAATATATATCCCGATCTGGCATTCACAAGATTAGTATAACTTTTTCATATGGCAAGCAATCGTTAGAGGCTGCTCCGTTTCTACGGAGGAGCCCTTTTTTTTAGCCGAAGTTTTTTCTAATGAATGGTTTCTGCATTATCAGGAATTCTAACTCTTTCGTGGGCTTCCCAAACGTCTGATCTTTGGTGGGGAATGGTTGCCTTTCACCGGTGTCTGCAAAGCCATGCCGGATATACCAGTCGATCAGTTCCTGCCGCACCGATATTACGGTAATCTGAATTCGTTCACACCCCTGAGTTTTTGCCACCTCTTCTGAAGCCTGCAGCAACAGTTTTCCGATGCCTTGATTCTGCAGAACCGGTACTACACTCAGCATTCCCAGGTGACAGGTGGTTTTTTCTTTTTCCAATAAAACACATCCTGAAAGTTGGTCCTCAATCATGCACTTCAGCATGATGATGTCGTGCCGGTCAAAAAGCTGGTGCAAATATTCCTGATCTATACGTAGTCCTTCCACGAGATCGGCTTCGCTTGTCCAACCGTGTTTAGACTCGGGTCCCCGATAGGCGACGTTTACCAATGCATTTAGTTCAGGTATATCCTCCGCGGTACATCTTTCTATTCTTTTATGCATATAGTTTTTATTTTGGGCACATGGCCAGGCCACAATTCTGTTACATTTGTGAAAAGTAGTGACATGGAAGAAAAAGCAGATTTCCCCGGAAAGCAGTTCGATGTAGATGCGAGTCTAAACAGCAACCAACAAAAAGCAGGCAAAAACCCGGTTATTCATCAGGTATTCTTTTGGTTGCGCGAGCCTTCGTCGGCCGGCGACCTTCAAAAACTACTTGCAGGGCTCAAAACGCTTGAACAAATTGAAACGGTAAAACAGTTGTTTATCGGTGTTCCCGCCTATACAGAACATCGCGATGTAGTAGATGGCAGCTACAGCGCATCTGAACTCATCTTTTTTGATGACCTGAAAGGCGAAGAAACTTATCAGAGTCATCCCATTCACCAACAGTTCATCGAGGATTGTGGCCCGCTTTGGAAGAAGGTGATCGTTTATGACTCCGTCAGCTTGTAGCGGTAGTACACCTGAGAGGTCGAGGTTGCTCCTTCAACCGTTTAATAGACAACTGATCGCCCCTGTTAAGTTGAATCGCATTTATCCGAACCAATAAGCAACCTGGTAGATTGCCTTCCACTTGTTCACGGTCGCTCTCCAGCCAGCACCAACCGAAGCTACTTGTAACCTTGCCTTAAGTCTTCAACCTGTGTAAATTTATTCATGTCGCTTTTCATAGGGATAGTGCCACCCCCGGACGTTGCAGCTGCAATCAGCGCAATTCAGCAACCTTTTGGAGATAACCGTCTTGAACCACATATAACAATCGTTCCCCCGATCTACGTTGCAGAAAAGGCGGATTGGCTGGATGCCTTAAACCGCACTTGCAGGCATATCGAACCGTTTGAAGTTAAGTTGAAAGGAACCGGAAAATTTGGCAAAGGTGTTTTGTTTATCAGTCTGACCGCACCCCGTTTAGCTGAAGTTCATGAACAGTTGATGCTGGCGACTGCGCCATTTATCGCTGGTGGTAAAAACGAAAAAGACAGGGCCTACCATCCGCATTTAACATTAGGAAGATTGTGGTGTGGGTTCACTGCTGAAGGTTTCCGGGCTATGAAAGAACTCGCCAGTGATTATATTGCCAAAAGTGGAGAGCCTTTCAGGATTGATTTTCTGCGTGTGTATGAAAAACAGCCGCAGCAACGTTACCAGAAGTTAACCGACTTACCTTTTGGAGCCTGGTAGCGGTGGTGGCGTTGGGGCGTTTTTTGGTGACCAGCTTTGGTGAACCATGGGCATCATCGTTGCTACGCTCAGTTCAACGGCAAACCGTGATCCGGTGCTTACAAACAGCATTAATGCAGTGGCAGCCTTTCACTGCCATTGTCATTTACCTCTTTAATCATTGATGCTTCGTCCCAGCCAAAATCGGTTTGAAACTTCTTCTCCTCGTTGATATCGCTTTGTATCATTTGTTCAAGTTCAATGATAAATTCACGAGCAGTACTAATGTAAGCCTTGCTGTCATCTCTTACTGCCGACAGCTGCTTCAGCGCTTTCTCGTCGTGTCGCAAGAACAACCTGGCAGCCCTGTGTGCCTGGTATTTTCGGCGCCCAAGTAATTTTAAGGCGTCGATCCCCATGCGCAGGGATGTATCAAGGGTTTCGCGGTAAATATGCAGCATACCGGCGTCCATGAATTTGAAGGTGTCTGGCCTATCGTATGCACGTACGAGCAGCCGGAGATTTGGAAAGTGTTTTTTTGCTATTTCTACGAGTTCCAATGCTTTCTCGGGATCTCCTATAGCTATTATAAGAAGCCGGGCATCGGCAGCGCCGGCAGAATACAGTAAGTCGTAGCGGGTAGCATCGCCATAGTAAACCTTATATCCAAAACGACGCAAGACCTCGACCCTGTCGCTGTCCACGTCGAGAACCGTACAGTCGACCCCATTTGCTTTCAAAAAGCGGCCAACGATGTTTCCAAACCTGCCAAAGCCGGCGATGATGACCGGGTTCTTTTCATTTACCACATCCATTGCCTTATCAGGGGTTTGCCGGGTACCAACTGCGGGCTGGAGAAATTTCTCATTTAGCAACATCAAAATAGGCGTCAATACCATAGAGATCGCAACCACTACTGTCAGCACATCTACTTCTGCCTTTGGCAAAACGCCCGCCTTGACCGATGAAGAAAGTAGCACAAAAGCGAATTCGCCAACTTGTGAGAGCCCAAAAGCAAAGAGCAGGGTCTGATCGTATTTTAGCCTGAAAATCTTTCCCAAAAGGTATAGCACACCACCCTTCAATAGCATTAACGTGCCGACCAGCGAAAAGATGAGACCAGGCATTTGCCGAATGATCGTAAAGTTTATCGATGCACCAACTGCGACAAAAAACAATCCCAGCAACAACCCTTTAAAAGGTTCAATATCAC
>JASLBT010000183.1 GCA_030146445.1 Segetibacter sp.
CGTTACGGCACTGGATAGCCTGCGAAAGAACGACATCAACCAGTTGATTGTGTTAGACGCCAAAGGACATTACGCCGGGGTATTACACTTGCATGACCTCATAAAAGAAGGCATTGTATAAATTAAATTGCGCGTAAAAGAGGCTGAAAGCTACATTTGCGCTCCTTATAGAAAAGTATGAATAACAATCATTACGTAGCCATTATGGCTGGTGGAATAGGAAGCCGTTTCTGGCCTAAAAGCCGGGTAAATTATCCTAAGCAATTCCTTGATATTTTAAATACCGGCAAGTCGCTTATCCAATGGACATTTGACAGGTTCGCGACTTTCATCCCGGTGGAGAACATCTTTGTTGTCACCTCAGAAGAGTATACCGATATCGTAGAGGAACAGTTGCCCGGCCTCCTGGTCGAAAATATCGTTGCAGAACCGAGTCGCAAAAACACCGCTCCTTGTATTGCTTACATCTCTTTTAAGATAGCCCAGCAAAATCCGGCTGCCTCACTTATTGTAGCACCTGCCGACCACCTGATACTCGACAACCCCGGCTTCCAGAACATCTGTGCACATGCCATGGACTTTGTCGAAAAAAACAAGGCCCTCGTAACACTAGGAATCAAACCCACGTACCCAAATACCGGGTACGGCTATATACAACACGAAACAGAATCCGCAGAAGACAACGTTTATCGTGTCAAAACTTTTACCGAGAAGCCAAATCTTGAACTTGCCAGGACCTTTATCAGCAGCGGCGATTTCCTCTGGAATGCTGGTATTTTCATCTGGAAGATCGGATCTATACTGGAAGAGTTCGAAAAACATCAACCCGAAATGTTCGAGCTTTTCGCATCGGAAAAGGAAAAGCTCAATACTCCCGCCGAAAAAACCGCAATAGACCAGATATACCCGCTGTGTACCAGTATTTCCATTGACTATGCAATCATGGAAAAAGCTGACAACGTTTATGTAATACCGAGCAGCTTCGGTTGGAGTGACCTTGGTACATGGGCAAGCGCTTACGACAACCTCGAAAAAGATTACCTCGGAAATGCAATAGCAGGAAACAATATCCTGGTAATCGACTCAACAAAATGTATGGTGTCAGCACCGCAAGACAAGTTGTTGGTACTACAGGGACTTAACGATTTTATCGTGGTTGATACAAAAGATGTACTGCTGATTTGTAAGCAGGACCGTGAGCAGGAGATCAAAGAGTACGTAGCCGAAGTAAAACGAAATAAAGGAGACAAATTTCTTTAATGGTTTAAAAACGGGCTTACTTAAAAGTCATCCGGAGTTTGTGCAAAAACGTAGTTAAATCGGCAGGGTTTGCAGAATAGCTGAAAGTGGTATCTTAATATTACACCAGAAATAAGACTGGTTGATTAGAAAATACGCTTTAAACTTTGTTTTTTTTATAACCTTCCTTGCCGCCTTCACGGGTGCCCAGGGTCAGCTCGCAATTAGCGGAACCGTTTACGACATTTCTAAAAAGAACCCCGTTGAGGCCGTAAGTGTGCTCACTACATCAGGGCGTGGTACCATAACTGACTCAGTTGGACGGTACAGCATTGTCGTAAACGAGTCAGACTCGATCTACTTCTCTTTTTTAAACAAACCCACGCCGAAGTTTGCAGTAACAAACATCCAAACTCCGGATAATTTTGACATATCCATTCTCGTAAAGAGTACCGAGTTGCCCAACGTAACCGTGAAGCAAAAAAATTACAAACTTGACTCAATGGAAAACCGCAACACCTATGCAAAGGTTTTCAATTTCAAGAAGCCCGGGCTGAGTACAACTATGAACCCACCTGCTGGCAGCTTCGGTGTCGGACTTGACCTGGAGGAACTAATCAGTATATTTCAGTTTAGAAAAAACAGGCGAACACTCGCTTTTCAGAAGAGATTACTACAGCAGGAGCAGGAAAATTATGTGGATCACCGGTACAGTAAAAGCCTGGTGAGAAAACTCACCGGTCTCACAGGGCCGAAACTGGACAGTTTCATGCTGGCGTTCCGCCCAACGTACGAAATAACCCTTCTGTTAAACGACCTGGAGTTTGGTCATATGATACAACTGGCCTACCAGAAGTATAAATCTATGCACCGCAGCAATACCGGTCAACTTCGGCTCAGGAAAGAATAACAGGAAGCTGTTTTTTGATACCGCTTCGTTGCTTACTCAAATGATGCACCGGCGGCTTTATCATAAAATAAATGCGACCATAAGCCGCATTTATAACACTCAACAATGAAACCGTCTACCTATTTTCCCGGCGTTAATACACCATCGATAACATGTATAATGCCGTTCGAAGAAATATTATCAGGTGATGTTACCCGCAAATTATTGATTGATACTATACCATTTCGCGAGCTAACCTTCACTTCATTGCCCTGCACTGTCTTCAACATCTGGCCATCTTTCAGATCCGCAGCCTTCAAAGCTCCGGCGACTACATGATAGTTTAAAAGTTCGATGAGTTTCTTTTTCTGATCTGGTTTCATCAGCCGGTCAATTGTGCCTGCGGGTAAACCACTAAATGCCTGGTTAGTGGGTGCAAAAACAGTGTAAGGCCCGGCGCCGCTCAACGTTTCAACCAGGCCGGCAGATTTAAGTGCAGCTACGAATGTGGAGTGGTCAGTAGAGTTCGATGCATTTTGAACAATATTGCTGCCAGACACCATGGTTGATTCTCCAACCTTAGCATCCGACGGGGCTGTACTTGAGGCTTCCGTGTTCGGAACACCTTCGAAATTCGTTGCACTTGCCATAGTGTCCTTGGTAATCTCTTCAGAGGATGAAGAATCACCACAAGCAACAGCTAAAAGCAAGGTTCCTGCAGTCAGAAAAGAGAAAACTGATTTTTTCATGGATAGAAATTTGGTATAGCCCGCGTGAACGTAACAACAGTCAACTGGTTAAATAGTTCGAAACCGACTATCTGATCATTTACCTAACAAGGTAAAACATTCTTAAAAGCTTGCAAAAGCAAAAAGCTCACGTCAATATCCGCCCCGTTACGCAAGACTATGGCGCAGTTTTGGAAACCTCTGATGCATGCACAAATCGTCATTTAACAAAACCTGTTTAGCCCTTATCATAAGTATTGTTTCATTGTCCTGTAGTACGCCCGGCCCCGCCGGGCTATTTGGCAAGAAGACGCCGCACGAACAATATGGTGACCGCATCATTCAGGCAGGACTAAGAGAAACAGCACTTGGGCGGCAGTGGTTTGAAGCTGCCGATCGGAGTTTAGTTAACCCAAATCCGGTTACCTTACCTTACAGTGAGAGAGGCTATTTTGCTGCCGAGCGGCCTTCGGCGGTAGGGTTAAGGGTTCCCGGTAAACGTGGACAGCTCTTGAACATAACGCTTGATAAAAAGCCTGCTGTCGGATTTGCAGTATACTTCGAATTATGGGAGCCTGCACAACAAGCCGGCGGTAAACCAAGATTATTGTCCTCCGGGGATACTGCCACTAACAGGATTAAATATGAATTGAAAAGTGATGGCGATTACTTTATCCGTATTCAAGCCGAACTGCTAAAAAGTGGAGAATATACGATCAACCTGACCACGACGGCATCACTTGCTTTCCCGTTTAAGCCAAACTCAAAGGCGGCAATTGCAAGCTTTTGGGGAGCAGCAAGAGATCGTGGAGCACGAAAACATGAAGGGGTTGATATCATGGCGCCCTTTCGTACACCTTGCCTTGCAGCCGCAGACGGAATAATCAGCAGGGTAAACGAAAACACCCTGGGAGGGAAAACAGTATGGCTACGTCCTTCGGGTAAGGACTACGTCTTGTACTATGCGCATTTAGACGAACAACTCGTCAAAGACGGACAATCCGTACAAGTTGGAGATACACTGGGGCTTGTAGGAACAACGGGAAACGCCAGAGGAGGAGCACCTCATCTGCATTTTGGCATCTACACCGGCGGTGGTGCTGTCGATCCGCTGTCGTTTATTGATCCGGTGACTAAAACCCCAGGGAAAATAGTTGCAAGCGACAGATTGCTTGGTAAACTTGTACGAACAAATTCTAAAGCCAGCAGCATTTTTCCGGAACCCAATGCACGTACACGAGCAATACAAACTCCCGAAGTAAACAGTGTATTGCGTGCCGAGGCTGCAACAGGAACCTGGTACAGGGTTGGTCTTCAGGATGGCACTACAGGTTATATTCACCATAACCAGGTTGAAGAAATTGAAAATCCAATCCGAACCAATACAACCTCTGCGGCAGTGGCGCTCTTCGAGTCGCCTACTGCTGATGCCCCGAGAAAACTCACGCTCGACAAGGGGCAGCAAGTGAGGGTACTCGGTACTTTTAAAAATTTCTATTTCGTTGAATCAGGCGCCGAAAACGGCTGGTTGGATAAAGGCACTTTATAACATTACCGCTGAACGCTTAATTTTAGGCATGCGACCAGACAGATATCTTAAGCAGATCATTTTCCCTGAACATGATACACATAGAACAAAAGAGATTTTTATTGTTAATCCAACTATTGCCCCCGCCCGCAGGGAAGCGCATAGAAGCCGGCTGTATGTGTATGATTATGATGTAAACTCGATCGAGCACAGAGAGCTGAAAGACATCGAAAGCTGTTTTTTATATAAACACAATGGCAGAACAACCTGGCTGAACATTGATGGAATAAGGAAGCAGGATGTTGAAGAAATATGTCGCCAGTACGACATCCACAACTTGCTCGTCGAAGACATCTTGAGTATAGGTCAACGGCCAAAGGTTGACGAAATTGAAGGTATCATGTACTGCTTACTGAATATGCTGTACTTCAATGAAGAAGATTGTGCTGTTGAGCAGGAACAGGTAAGCATAGTATTAGGAGAAAATTTTGTAATCACTTTTCAGGAAGATGAAAACCGGGATGTATTCAACCCGGTTCGCGAAAAATTGAAATTACAGAGCAGTAAGATCCGGCAGCGACGTGCAGACTACCTATGTTATGCCCTGCTTGACATGATCGTAGACCAGTACTTTGTTGTAATGGAAAAGTTGGGAGAGAAAATTGAAATACTTGAAGAGGACATCATCAAGCATGGTAATACCAGTTCGTTTGGACAGATTAATGACCTTAGGAAAGAACTCATCGTACTCAAACGTAATGTTTCACCTGTACGCGATATGGTCAATGGTTTTATTAAAAGTGAAACAGAGCTGATTGACGACAACACGACCAAATACTTTAAAGACGTTTATGATCACATTGTTCAGGCGAATGACTTTGTTGAAAACTACCGGGATATGATGACCAACCTGCACGACTTGTATATCAGCAAGGTTAACCTGAGAATGAATGAAGTCATGAAAGTGTTGGCTATTGTGACCTGCTTACTTGCCCCGGCGACGGTTATAGGAGGAATTTTCGGGATGAACTTCGACGTTATTCCATACGCACACCAGGTGTGGGGCTTTTATGCAACAGTGAGCCTGATGCTCCTGATTCCACTAATTATGTTGCTCATCTTTAGGAAAAGGGGCTGGTTCAATTAGATGATGTTGAATGTTGTATGTTAAATGTTTGATGGAGAGAGAACACTAAAAAAAAATAGAAAACGCCTATTTCTTCCTCGTTATACCGGCAACCAGGTAATAGGAGTCGGTAATTGTTTGCCGTAGAAAACTGTCGGGTAAACTGCCATCCACAATAACAGTGTTCCAGTGTTTTTTATTCATATGATAGCCGGGTAGAATGCTTGCATATTGCTCACGCAAGCCAACAGCCATTTCCGGATCACATTTCACATTGAATCGTAACGGATCTGCGTCCAGAGAAAACAACGCAAACATCTTTGCGTTTACCTTAAAAACCAGAGCCCCGGTTCCGAAAGGAAAACCCTCCTCCACTCCGGGAAAAGCAAGGCAAAAAGCACGAAGCTCCTCGATATTCTTTTATCGTTTTTTGAAAATCGGGACGGTACTGCAAGGCTCACCATACATAATGCTTTTTACATACGGCCTTAACTTACTTGTGATTTCAACATAGGCAGCTTCGGGAATGTTGATATCGCCACATCCTTTGATCACCAC